>DASTPN010000114.1:0-28689 GCA_035719985.1 Solirubrobacteraceae bacterium
GTCTCTACACAGGCCGCGCCGGTGGGCCGTTCAACTACCGCGAGGGCAAGGTCGTCTCGATCGAGCGGCTCGCCGAGCAGGAGGGCTTCGATCTGGAGGCTTGCTATGCCTATTCCGACTCGGAGTCCGATCTGCCAATGCTGCGCGCCGTCGGCCATCCGGTCGTTGTCAACCCAGACGCGGAGCTGACGAGCATCGCCAAGCAGGAAGGCTGGGAGATCGTGCGTCTTGACCGTCTCGGCGCCCGCCTGAAGGTCGCGGCTGCGCTCGCCGCCGGCACCGCGGCCGCCGGTTTGGGGATGGCGGCGCGCCAAGGCGTGGCGACGCGTGCGGCGATGCGCCAATAATCTGCCAGGCGATGTCTCCCACAAACGACGACACTCAAACGGCTCCGCGCCAAGGTAAGATCCGCGTCGTCGTGGCCAAGCCCGGCCTTGACGGGCACGACCGCGGCGCCAAGATCATCGCGCGCGCATTGCGCGACGCCGGCATGGAGGTGATCTACACGGGCTTGCATCAGACGCCCGAGCAGATCGTCGAGACGGTGATCCAGGAGGATGCCGACGCGGTCGGGCTGTCGATTCTCTCCGGCGCGCACATGACGCTCGTGCCGCGAGTCGTGGAGTTGCTGCGCGAGCAGGGCATTGACGATGTGATCGTCACGGTCGGTGGCACAATTCCCGCCGAAGACATCCCCGAGCTCAAGAGCCTCGGCGTCGCCGAGGTGTTCACGCCGGGCGCGCCGACGCAGGCGATAGTCGACTTCATCCGCGAGGCCACGGCCGAGCGCTCACACTCCTGATTGACTCGTCAGTCAACTCAGGTAGGATTCACCCATCGAGACCCCTGAAGGAGTTAGTGCAATGAAGATTTGCGTCCTGGTGAAGGAGGTTCCAGACGCCGCCGTCGAGAAGCGCATCAACAGCTCGACGGGGCGGATGGACCGCAGCGGGGAGAAGAACCTCAACCCGTATGACACGCACGCCATCGAGGCGGCGATGCAGGTCCGTGAGGGCGGCGTCGTCCCAGTCGAGGAGATCGTCGCGGTGACGATGGGCCCGGAGAGCGCCGTCCGCGCACTGCACAAGGCCGTCTCACTCGGCGCCGACCGCTCGGTGCACCTGTCCGACCCGGCCGTCGCCGGCTCTGACGTGGCAGCCACCGGCTACGCGCTGGCGCAGACGCTGCAGCGCGAGAAACCAGACCTCGTCCTGCTCGGCCAGCAGTCAGACGACGGCGAGTGCTACACGATCGGCGCCGTCGTGGCCGAGCACCTGGGCATGCCCTCGCTGACCCAGGTAATCAAGATGGACGTCGAATCGGACGCCCTGCGCTGTGAGCGCCAGGCCGAGTACGGCTACGACACGGTGCAGATCAAGCTGCCGGCTGTCATCTCCGTCGGCGATGCCATCAACGAGCCGCGCTACCCGTCGCTGAAGGCGATCATGGGCGCCAAGAAGAAGCCGCTGGAGGCCGTCACGGCCGGCGACGTCGGCATCGACGCCGCCAAGGTTGGCGGCGATAACTCCGCCGCCCAGTGGGTCGCCGCCAAGGCTCCGCCCGCCAAGGCCGCCGGCGAGATCATCGAGGACGAGGACACGGGCGAGACGGTCGAAAAGATCATCTCGTGGCTCGACGAGAGGAAGCTGATCTAGATGGCAAACATCCTCATCTACGCGCTGCACTACGAAGGCGCGATCAACAAGAACTCGCTCGGCGCCGTCTCCGAGGGCGCCAAGCTGGCCGCCGAACTCGGCGGCGAGGCGCATGCGATCCTCGTCGGCCAGGGCGTCGATCAGTCGCTGGCGGCTTCGCTTGGCAACTATGACGCCAAGAAGGTGCTGGTCGCCGAGGGCCCCGAAGGACTGGCTCAGCCGGTCGTTGATGCGATGGGTGCGGCGATCTCCGGGGGCGGCTACTCCTACGCGCTGTTCGGCGGCGGCCTGCTCGGCTTTGAGATCGGCGCCGGTCTGGCTGCTCGTCTGGGCGCAGGCGTGGCGATGGAGGTCACCGCGGTGAGGGCCGAGGGCGGCGAGCTGATCGCCGAGCGGCCGATCCTCGGCGACTCGGCCATCTCTGAGATCAAGTACCGCTCCGAGGTCGGCATCGTGATCGGGCGCCTGAACGCGTTTGAGATCAAAGAGTCTGGCGCGGGCGACGCCGATGTGGAGCAACTGAGCTTCGAGCTCTCTCCGCACGCCACGCAGGCCACGATGGTCACCCGCGGCGAACAGCGTGGAGCCGACGTCGACATCGAGGGTGCGGACATCCTCGTCGCCGGCGGTCGCGGTCTGGGCAAGGCCGAGGGCTTCCAGCTGTGCGAAGACCTTGCCGGCGCCTTCGGCAACAACGCAGCTGTGGCGGCAACCCGAGCGGTGGTGGATGCCGGCTGGTACCCCTACGCGGCGCAGATCGGCCAGACCGGCAAGACGGTCGCGCCGAAGCTGTATCTCGCGGCGGGGATCTCCGGCGCAATCCAGCACAAGGTCGGGATGCAGTCCTCGGAGAACATCGTCGCGATCAACAAGGACTCAAACGCGCCGATCTTCGAGTTCTCCGACCTTGGCATCGTCGGCGATCTGAACAAGATCCTGCCGAAGCTGACTGAGGCTGTGAAGGCAAAGAAGGGCTGAGCAGCAGGTCGTCCGGGCGGGTAAGGATGCGCGAGCGAAAAGGAGCAACCCATGTCATCGCATAACGGCTCAAGCAATGGCAAGGTCGCGCCCGCGGCCTTCCCGCCCCCGGTCGACACCCAGAAGGAGTTCGTCAAGCACGGTCTCGACGCCGAGGACGAGCTGATCGAGGTCGGCGTGGCGATCATCGGCGGCGGCACCGCCGGATTGGCATGTGCCAACCGCCTGTTGCAGCTGCTGGGCGACGACCCCGAGTTGCTGGAGCGTCTCGGCGAAGTGCCGGTGGCGGTCGTCGAGAAGGCCAAGACCTGCGGCGGGCACAACCTGTCGGGTGCAGTCATGCGTCCCGGGCCGCTTGAAGAGCTGTTCCCGGAGATGACACGTGAGCAGTGGCGCGAGCAGGGCTTCGCCTTCGGCGAGGTCACCAAAGAGGCCGTCTACCTGACGCCCACCTCGAAAATGTCGCTGCGCATCCCCACGCCGCCGCCATTCAAGAACCACGGCAACGAGGTCGTATCCGTCGCTGCGCTCGCTCGCTACCAGGCCCAGCAGGCCGAAGAGGCCGGCGCCTACATCCTCACCGAGACGGCCGCCACGCAGCTGGTGGTGGAGGATGGTCGCGTCGTCGGCGTGCGCTCCGGCGACAAGGGGCGCGGCAAGGACGGCGAGCCGCTGGGCAACTTCGAGCCAGGAACCGACATCAAGGCGCAGGCGACCGTTTTGGCCGAGGGTTGCTGGGGGCACCTGACCGGCGCAGCCATCCGCGAGTTCAACCTGGCGGAGGGACGCGAGCCGCAGGTGTGGGAGCTCGGGGTCAAGGAGGTCTGGAAGGTCGCAAAGCCGCTCGATCGCCTGATCCACACGATGGGGCCGTGGCCGCTGAAGATCTCCTCCAAGTACGGGCAGATCGGCGGCACCTGGATCTACCCGATGAAGAACGAGAAGACCGGCGAGGACATGGTCTCGATCGGCTTCGTCGTCGAGCTCGAGTACGCGGACGCGACTACCTCCGCCCACGACCTGCTGCAGACGTTCAAGACCCACCCGCTGGTGCGCAAAATCCTCGAGGGCGGCGAGCGCGTCGCCTGGGGCGCCAAGGCGCTGCCCGGCGGTGGCTACTGGTCGATGCCCAAGCTCTCGATGCCGGGCGCCGTGCTCGTTGGCGACGCCGGCGGCATGGTCGACACGATGGCGCTGAAGGGCGTGCACCACTGCATCAAGTCCGGGATGCTCGCGGCCGAGTCGATCTACGCGGCGCTCAAACGCGGCGAGACGAGCTTTGAGAACTACGAGCAGGCGATCGAGCAGTCCTCGGTCGGCAAAGAGCTGTGGGAGGTGCGAAACGCGCGCCAGCCGCTGCAGAAGGGGCTCATATTCGGCGGCCCGCTCAGCGGTGTGCAGCAGATCACCAAGGGCAAGCTGCCCGGCCGCGAGCGCTGGCACCGAAACGACGCCAAGCCGATGTTCGTCGGCAAGACCAAGGACGTCTACGTGAAGCCCGACGGCAAGTACACCTTCGACAAGCTCTCCTCGGTCTTCATCACTGGCAACGCCACCCGCGACGACGCTCCCAACCACATTCGCGTGCAAAAGCACGTCCCGCGCGAGATCGCCGAGACATGGCGCTGGATGTGCCCCGCGGGTGTGTATGAGATCCCCGAGGATGCACCCGAGACCGGCGATGTCGACGTGATCGTCAACTACACCAACTGCGTGCAGTGCGGGGCGATCACGGCAAAGGGCGGCAGGCTCACAACCCCAGAGGGTGGCGACGGGCCTTTGTACCAAATCACCTGATTGGTGCGAAACCCCGCGCGTTTGCGGGTGTTATAGCTTCGTGAATGGGACGACTGGCGGCTAACACGCCTCGCGCCGCGCGAGCGGCGCTGATTGTTTGTCTGCTCGCGCTGGTCGCGTGCGGACCGGTGGCGGTTGCTCGCGAAAGCACCGCGCCGACGCCCGTGCCCGGCGGCTACTCGGTGACCGTCGAACAGTGCGTGAACTCCAGCGTGCAGGCTGAACGCTCGGCGACTTTCATCGCGCAGATGGTGGCGACGGCGCCGACTCAGAAGATGGCGATGAAGATCAATCTCGAAGAGCGGTTGCGCAGCGAATCCGAATATCACGTGGTGCCGGCGCCCGGCTTCGGCGTCTGGCGGCCCTCCGAACCAGGGGTGAAGATCTACAAGTACGTCAAGCAGGTCACCAATCTGGCCGCGCCCGTCGTCTATCGCGTCGCTGTCAAATTTCGTTGGGTCGGAGACAAAGGGAAGGTGATCAAGCGTGCGGACTTGCATAGTTCTCGCTGTTTTCAGCCGACGCTCACGGCGCCGGTGAGCCCGACGCCCGCGGCTTGAGCCTGGGCGAGTGGGTCTCGCTACAATGGGCCGACGATGAAGGAGAAGATCCACCCCAACTACGTCGAAGCCCATGTGCGCTGTACTTGCGGCAACGAGTTCGTCACGCGCGCGACCCAGGATGAGATCCACGTCGAGGTCTGCTCCAACTGCCATCCCTTCTACACCGGACGGCAGAAGCTCGTAGACACGGGTGGCCGCGTCGAGCGTTTCCAGCGCCGAGTCGCGAAGGGTCGTCAACGCAACGCCCAGACGGGCGGCGCGGCGGCCGGATCGAGCACACCAAGCGCAAGCTGAAGCGATGTCCTCTCGGCCGCTTGCCGGTGGAGAGGTGCAGCTGAGCGGACTCCAAGCGACCGCGCCCGAGCGCGTGGTCTCAGCGAACGGTGTCTCTGACAGCGCAGTCGAAGTCCAGCCGATCGACGGCGAGCTGACCGCCAAGCGCGACGCGCCACTGGGCGGGCAGGCGGTCCTCGAGGGCGTGATGATGCGCGGCGTGCGCCACTGGGCGGTCGCTGTGCGAAAGCCGCTTGTTGACAGCGCTGCGGATGACAAGGCGCCCGCGTCTGAGAATGGCGACGGTGCTAACGACGATGTCCCTACGAGCGCTGGCGAAGCGCGGCTCTCAGGGGCGTTCGAAGTCGCGATGGAGCGCGAGGCAACACTTAGCGCCGAGGAGGAGAGCGGTGAGCTGGAGCAGCTCGGCGAGATCGAGGTCAAGACCTTCGCGCTGACCTCGGCGCTCTCGCGCCATCGCTCGCTACGCATTCCAATCCTGCGCGGAATCGTTGCGCTCGGCGGCTCGCTTGCGATTGGTTTCAAGGCGCTTGGCATATCCGCCAATGCTCAGCTTCCCGAGGGTGAGGCCGAGGAGGAGCCGCAGGAAATCAGCGCCGGCATCTGGGCCGGGACCGTCGCCGTCTCGCTCGTGTTTGCGATCGGCCTGTTCTTCCTGCTGCCGCTCGGGCTCACAAGCCTGATCAAGGACCAACTGCACTCCTCCGCGCTGTTCTGGATCGTCGAGGGGTGCGTTCGCACGGCCATCTTCCTCGGCTACATGGTGCTGCTCTCACGGATCAAAGACCTGCGTCGCGTGTTCGAGTACCACGGCGCCGAGCACAAGACGATCTCCTGCTTCGAGGCCGGCTTGGACCTCACACCGGAGAACGCGCAGCGCTTCTCGCGGCTGCATCCGCGCTGCGGCACGAGCTTCCTGCTGATCGTGATGGTCGTCTCGATCTTCGTGTTTGGGGCGGTCGGGATGCCAGCCTGGTACTTGCTGGTGCTCACGCGCATCGTCGGCGTGCCGATCATCGCCGGCATCTCCTTCGAGATCATCAAGTTCGCCGGTCGCAACCGCTCGCGCCGCTGGGTACGCGCTGTGATGTGGCCGGGCCTGAAGCTACAGCTGCTGACCACGCGCGAGCCCGAACTCGACCAGCTGGCGGTTGCGATCGCCGCGCTGCAGGCGGTTCTTGCGCTGGAGGAGCCGGGGAGTCTCGACGCCAAGGATCTGGTTGGCATCGAGGTTGTGGCCTGAAGCGTTGGTCGCGCACGCGTCTGACCGGGCGCGCTGAGCGGCACCTAGACTGCAGAGCGTGATCGAAGACCTGATCGAGCAGATCGAGGCCCGCTTCGCCGAGCTTGGCGAGCAGATGACCGAACCCGAGGTGATCGGGGACCGCAACCGTTACGCGGAGGTCGGCCGCGCCTACCGGCAACTGGAGCCGGCCGCAAAGCTTGCCGCCCAGTGGCGGCGCGCGCATGACGACGCAGCCGGCGCGGATGAGCTGATCGCCGAAGGAGCCGACGATCCAGAGGTGCGCGAGATGCTGGACAGCGCCCACGAGCACGTCGAGCATCTGGAGGAGGAGATCCGCCTGGCGATGGTCGAGCGCGATCCCAACGACGCGAAGAACGTGATCGTGGAAATCCAGGGCGGCGCCGGTGGCGAGGAGGCCGGGATCTGGGCCGGTGACCTGTACCGGATGCTGACCCGCTACGCCGAGCGCGCCGGGCTGAAAGTCGAGCCGATGGAGGCCGCAGATGGCAAGTACACCTTTGCCGTCAAGGGCGACGGGGCATATTCGATCTTCAAGTTCGAAGGGGGGACGCACCGCGTGCAACGCGTGCCCCAAACCGAGTCTCAGGGGCGCATCCACACCTCGACCGCCACCGTCGCGGTGCTGCCCGAAGCCGAGGACGTGGACGTGGAGATCGACCCGAACGACCTGCAGATCGACGTCTATCGCTCCTCCGGTCCCGGCGGGCAGTCGGTCAACACGACCGACTCGGCCGTGCGGATCACGCACAAGCCGAGCGGGGTGGTCGTCTCGATGCAGGACGAGAAGTCGCAGCTGCAGAACCGCGAGAAGGCGCTGCGTGTGCTGCGCGCACGGCTGTACGAGCGGGCGCTTGCCGAACAGCAGTCAGAACTGGCCGCCGACCGGCGCGCGCAGGTCGGCACTGGTGATCGCGCCGAGAAGATTCGCACCTACAACTTCGGCGAGCGGCGCGTCACCGACCACCGCATCAAGCTGACAGTGCACAACCTCGATCAGGTGCTCGAAGGGGAGCTCGACGAGTTCACCCAGGCGCTGCAGTCCGACGAGAAGCGCCGGCGCCTGGAGGCGCAGGCGGCGGTCTGAGTCGGGAAATGCAGGCCGCTCAGCCGCGATCAATCGCCGGTGGCGTGCCGGTCCGCGACGCGCTCGACGGTGCTGTAACAGCACTATCCGCCGCCGGCTGCGAGACGCCGCGGCTGGATGCCGAACTGCTGCTAGCGTATGCGCTCGGCGTGGGGCGCGAGCGGCTGTTGATCGACGACCTGGAGGTCGTCGGGCCGGCGGTGCGCGTGTTTCAGGACTTCGTGCGGCGGCGCTCGGTGCAGCGCGAGCCGGTTGCCTACATACTCGGGCGCCGGCACTTCAGACGGCTGGAGTTGGCGGTCGATCGGCGGGCGCTCATACCGCGGCCGGAGACGGAGCTGCTGGTCGAAGTTGGGCTTGGGCTGCCGCCGGGGGCAAGCGTGCTCGACGTGGGAACCGGTAGCGGCGCCGTCGCGTTGGCGCTGGCGGGCGAGCGTCCCGACCTGAGCGTGACAGGCAGCGATTGCAGCGCCGATGCGCTGGATCTGGCGCGTGAGAACGGTGGGCAGCTCGGGCTCGACATCGGCTGGCTGCAGGCAGACCTGCTCGCAGGCGTGCCCGACGAGTTTGATGCTGTGCTGTCGAATCCACCGTATGTGTGCGAGGACGAGCGCGTCTCACTCGCGCTCGAGATCGTCCGCCATGAGCCGTCCTCGGCGCTGTTCGCGGGGGAGGATGGGCTGGACGTGGTTCGTCGTCTGGTCGCTCAAGCCGGTAAGCGCACGCGTGTGCGACTGCTGGCCGTGGAGGTCGGGCAAAGTCAGGCAGGCGCGGTCACGCAGATGATGCAAAGAGGGGGCTTTGCGACAGTGCGCGTCGAGTGCGACCTCGCTGGGATCGAGCGTGTCGTCGTCGGGGAGCGCGGATAACCGGTGAGAGGTATGGACGACAGCGCCGCGGCAAGCGGGCGCGAACGCCGGCCGCCGAGCCTGAATGCCGAAGACACCAGCCGGCTGGAACGCTGCCTGACCGGCGACGGCGTGGCGCTGATCCCAACCGACACCGTCTACGGCCTGGCCTGTAGTCCGGCCAGCGAGCGCGCTCTGCGCCGGATCTACGAGCTCAAGCGTCGGCCGCCGCGCAAGCCGGCCGCCGTGATGTTCTTCTCCGTGCAGGCGGCACTGGCCACGCTCACGGAGCTCGGTCCGCGCACACGGGCGGCCGCCAAAGCGTTGCTGCCAGGGCCCGTGACGCTGTTGCTGGCGAATCCGTGTGACCGCTACCCACTAGCCTGTACACCTGGCGGCGGTTCCGGGTTGCTCGGGCTTCGCGTGCCTGTATTCACCCGCTCGCTTACCGCTCTCCAAGCTCTCGGCGTGCCCGCCGCTCAGTCCAGCGCCAACTTCTCTGGTGGGACCGATCCACGGACGTTGGAGGCCGTGCCAGTGCAGTTGCGCGAGGGAGTCGATTTGGTAATCGACGGGGGAGATCTGCCGGGTGCCGCGTCGACCATTGTCGACCTTTCGACATACGAGGAGAACGGCTCCTGGCACGTCGTGCGCGAGGGCCCGGTCGACGCACAGTCGCTGGCTATTGCCTTCGGCTGAATGATCCATAGGCGCTCGCGCGGCCAATCCACCTATCGAGGTGTCGTGCTAGCCTCGCTCCACAGCCGCGACTGGCGCGAGAGGTGGATAACCACCGGGGAGCGGCTCGCTCATGAATCGCCGCGCGCCTGGGCATCTCAGACGATCACTCCAGACTAGGAGCGCGCCGATGCCCGACCTGCAACCCGACTACTTCAACCGCCCGCTCGCCGAGGTCGATCCCGAGATCGCGGATGCGCTGCGCGGCGAGCTCGAGCGCCAGCAGCAGACGCTGGAGATGATCGCCTCGGAGAACTTCGTGCCCCAGGCCGTGCTCGAATGCCAAGGGTCGGTACTCACCAATAAGTACGCCGAGGGCTATCCAGGTCGCCGCTACTACGGCGGCTGTGAGTGGGTGGACGTCTCCGAGCAACTGGCGATCGACCGCGCCAAGGCGCTGTTTGGCGCCGAGCACGCCAATGTACAACCGCACGCCGGCGCGCAGGCCAACACTGCCGTCTACCACGCGCTACTCACGCCCGGCGACACGATCATGGGGCTCTCGCTGGCGCATGGCGGGCACCTCTCGCACGGGATGAAAATCAACGTCTCAGGGCGCCTGTACGACATCGCCGCTTATGAGGTGGACCGCGAGACGAGCGTGATCGACATGGACGAGGTCGCGCGGATCGCGCGCGAGCGCAAACCGAAGCTCTTGCTGGCCGGCTGGTCGGCCTATCCGCGCCAGCTCGACTTTGCCCGCTTCCGCGAGATCGCCGACGAGGTCGGCGCCTTCCTGATGGTGGACATGGCCCATTTCGCGGGCTTGGTCGCGGCGGGCCTTCATCCCAATCCGCTCGACTACGGCGCCGATGTGGTTACGACGACTACGCACAAGACACTCGGTGGTCCGCGCGCAGGGATCATCTTGTGCAAGCAGGAGCACGCCAAGAAGATCGACTCGGCCGTGTTCCCGGGCCAGCAGGGCGGCCCGCTCGAGCACGTGATCGCCGCCAAGGCAGTCGCCCTACGGATCGCGGCCTCCGACCTGTTCGCCGAGCGCCAGAAGCGCACGATCGAGGGCGCACAGGCACTGTCCGAGCAGCTGTTGAAGGCAGGCCACGGCGTCAACGTGCTGACCGGCGGCACCGACGTGCACCTAGCCCTGGTCGACCTGCGCGCCTGCGAGCCCGAGCTCAGCGGCCGTCAAGCCGAGGACCGGCTGCACGAGATCGGCGTCACCGTCAACCGCAACGCCGTCCCCTTTGACCCGCGCCCGCCGATGGAGGCCTCGGGCCTGCGCATCGGCACCCCGGCATTGGCCACGCGCGGTGTCGGAGTAGAGGACTTCTCCGAGGTCGGCGAGATCGTCGCGACCGCGCTCACGCCGGAGTTCGATGCCCGCCGCGGCGAACTGGCCGAGCGCGTGCAGGCGATCGTGCAGCGCTACCCGCTCTATGAGCAGTTGAGCGCCACGACGCCCGCATAGCGCTGACGACGCCTGGGCCTGCGATGCTGTCGCTGCTCAGATGGCGCATCTGAAAGAGATCGACGCGCTGTACGCCTTCCTGGCCGCCGCCGCTGTGACGGCGTTGCTTACGCCGCTGACGATGCGGCTGGCCCGGGCGGTCGGTGCAGTGGACGAACCCCGTGATCGCGGCCTATCGAGCCGCGCCACACCGCTGCTCGGCGGCCTGGCGATCTTTGCGGGGGTCGTAGTTGCGATGCTCGCCTTCCTGCCTGCCGGCTACTCCGAAAGCAACGAGCTTTGGCGCGGCGTGCTGATCGCCGCAGCGGTAATCACTGTTGTGGGCGCGCTCGACGACCGCTTTGACCTGCCGCCGCTGGTCAAGCTCGCCGGCCAGATCGCCGCCGCGGTGATAGTTGTGCACTACGGCGTCGCCGTGAAGGCGGTGACGCTGCCGTTTGCCGGCACGCTTCACTTCCCCAAAGCCGGCCCGACCAACGCCGGCCCGGTGCTCACGGTGATCGGCCTGGTTGTGATGATGAATATCGTCAATCTCTCCGACGGGGTCGACGGTCTGGCCGCTGGGGTGTGCGTGATCATCGCGGGGACACTGGCGATCATCGCTTTCGACCTCGATCGCGTCGCCCCCGGCGTGCTGGCGGCGATCACCGCCGGCGCGGCGCTTGGGTTCCTGCTTCACAACTTCCCGCCGGCGTCGAGCTTCATGGGCGATTGCGGCGCCAACCTGCTCGGCCTGCTGATGGGGGTGGTCGCCGTCGAGGCCGCCGTCAAGACGCCCGTGGTCGTCTCCTTTGTGCTGCCGTTGATCTTGCTCACCGTCCCGTTCCTGGACACGACCTTCGTGGTGCTAAAGCGCCTGAAGTACCGCCGCCCGATCTACGCCGCCGACAGCGAGCACTTCCACCATCGGATGGCCCGCATCGGCTTCTCCTCGCGGCGTACGATCGCCTACCTGTACGCCTGGACGCTGATGCTCGCCGGGCTGGCACTGGCGCTGCGGTTCGTGCCCTATTCCGATCACAAAGGCCATCTGCACACGGGCTGGCTACTGGTGCTCGTGGCCCTTGCGCTGTTGGTGGTCGCAGCCAGCGTCTATCTCGTCTACGTGCTCGAGATCCTCAAGTTTCGTCGGCTGGACTCGCTGCGGATTCGCCGCCTGCGCCCAGAGGCATCAGCGACCGAGATCGAGCACAGCGTTGCGCTTGACCTGCAGACCGGCGAATACGACGTCGTGGCGGACCCGGCTGCTCTGGCTGGTGGTGAGGTGCCGGGGAGGGTTGAGGACAGGTTCGGCCAGCGGCAGATGGATCAGGACCGCGTAGGCGCAAACGGCCAGAGTGGCGACGCGCAAGCGGCAGCTATCGCCGAGAGCGGCCAACGGCAGCGCCCAGACCGCATACCAGGGCAGTAGCCAGGCGGTACAGAGCAGCAGCGCGATCGTCGCCCAGCCGGCCATCGTGCGCCAGTCGGCTCCCTTCCAAGTGCGCCACAGGGTCAAGGCGAGCGCTGCCGCGAAGGCTGCCGTGAACAGGTCGCGCCACCAGGCGGGCAGTCCGGCTATGCCAAGCCAGCGTGCAGTCTCCTGCGGGATGCTGTGAGTGGCGATCAGTTGCTGCTGCTCGTTCAGGGCGTCGAGGAATCCAAACGCATGCACGCCGAAGCCGGTGACGGCGAGTAGCGCCAGCGCCAGCAATGCGGCGAGCGCTGCCAGTGCCACTCGCGCCCGCTCGCGCATTTGCGGTGGAGCGAATACGACGAACGGGACCACCAGGCCGGCTGAAGCCTTCACTCCCACACCGGCGAGGAGCGCAACCACGGCCGCGCGCAGCCGTGGCTCCGAGCCGGCTGCCAATGACAGTGCTCCCGCAAGCGCGAGCAGCACGAGCGTGTCGTTGTGAGCGCCCGCCACCGCCAGCAGCAGTAGAACCGGGTTGAGCCCGACGAATGCCGCCGCCGCCTTGGCCGAGCGACCCATCCGCGCCGCTGCTCGGGCGGTCAGCGCCACAGCGCCCAGACTCGCGGCCACCGCCACCGCCTTCAGCGCCCACAGGCCGCCGCCGAGCCCGAGCAGCGCGAGCGGATAGGAGCCGAGCGTGAACAGCGGCCCGTACGGGGAGTGTTGGAAGGGCCAGCCGATGAACGGGAAGATGGCGTCCACGGGGGCTTCGGCGGCGACGTGGGTATATGGGTCCACGCCGTGCAGCACCCCCAGTCGCGCAAACGCCAGATAGCCGAACACGTCCTGGGAGATCAGCGGCGGTCCCAGCAGCAGCAGCGCGTTGGCCGCCAAGATGCAAACGGCGATCGCGCGCCCGGGAAGCGTTCGCACCGCCGCCAGCACCGCCGCATATCCGGCGCAGAGCAGCAGCGTCCACAGCTGGAATCCGCTCCAGCCGATCTGCCCTCCCAAGCCGTGCAGTGGCCCGGACAGCCAGCCGGGCCAGCCGCCGCTGCGGGCCGGCACGAGCGGGCTGGGGGCGCCGGCGGCGCCTGCCACGACGGCGAAAACGCTTATTGGTATCGCAAGTAGGCCCACCCAACCGATCGCGTGGCGCGCTCTTGCGCTGGGCGTGTAGTCGGCTGTGAGGATGCGCTCATCGCCGTCCACGGTTGCGGCGGCCGGTAGGCTGTGGGTGTCGTCGCGCTCTCTCAGCATCGATCCCCGCGTCCGCGACGGGCCGTGCCGTCCGCAGGACGGACGAGGCTTGCACTCTAAGGGTCTGCACCTATGGCACGCCGTAACCGCACCAAGACACCTCGCCGCCCAGGTCCAAAGCGCGTCCTGATCCTCTCAGCCGATGTCGGCGAGGGCCACGCTGCAGCCGCGCGTGCCCTGGCCAAGCAGATCGACAGCTCGCCCGAGCCGGCCGAGGTCACTGTCATCGACGGCCTAGCGGCGATGGGCCCGCTGCTGCAGCCGGTGGTGGAGGACGGCTACCGCGTCCAGCTGCGCTTCTTCCCCTGGACCTACACGGTGGTCTACTGGATGCTCGAGCGTGTCGCCCCGATCCGGGTGCTGGCGAGGATGCTGCTGTGCCTGTTCGGCTCGCGTCCGCTGGCGCGGCGCATCAACGAGCACGAGCCCGATGTCGTCGTCTCCACCTATCCGGCCGTCACGGTCGTGCTCGCCCGCCTGCGCCGCACGCAGGTGGTGCATTGCCCGACGGTGGCGACGATCACCGACCTGACGGGCCTGTTCTTCTGGGCTCAGCCGGGCATCGACACGCATCTGGTGATGTATGGAGAGTCGCTGTCCTCGGTCGAGCGAATCGCCGGTCAGGGCAGTGCGCGCCTGGTGCGTCCGCTTATCTCCTCTGAGTTCTTGGACGAGCGCTCGCAGAGCGCCTCTCGTCACACGCTCGGCCTGCCGGAAGAGGGACGGCTGGTGGTTGTCTCAGGTGGGGGCTGGGGTGTTGGTGACATCGAGGGGGCGGTGCGCGAGATCGCAAGCATCCCCGACGTCAGCGCCATCGTCTGCCTGGCCGGCCGCAACGAGCAGCTGCACCGCCGCCTTAGCGAGGACTTCGCCGATGAGCCGCGCGTGCGCGTCTACGGCTTCACCGACCGTATGCCTGAGATCCTCGCGGCGGCCGACGCGCTGGTGCACTCCACAGGAGGCGTCACCTGCCTGGAGGCCAAGGCGACGGGTACGCCTGTGGTCTCCTACGGTCTGCCGGTGGGCCACGCGCGACTGAACACGCGCGCGATGGCCGACCTCGGCCTGCTGCGTTTGGCCAACGACACCGACGAGCTGCGCACGCACGTGCAAGCCTGCTTTGCCGAGCATCACGAGCTGGCCGGTCGCGCCCCGCACCCGCGCGAGGGTCTGCTGACGGTTGCCGGGGCGAACATGGTCGCGGCGCCGGAGCTGGTCGAGAAGCCGCACACCGACCCCGAAGCGATGGGGATCGACCCGGCCGCCGTTGACCTGGTACTCGACGCGCCTCGCCGCGTCAACCCGATTCCGCTGTGGCGCTTGCGGATGGCTGCGTTTGTCACCCAGCTCGTGCTGCTGTTGGCGATCAGCACCTGGTTGATGTCAACTGATGAGGTGACTGCCTTCGCAGGCCTGTTCCTCGGAGTGCATCCGCTCAAGCGTGTGAGCACTCGCCAGCGCGACGTCGGCCTCGTGCTACACGTGCCCGCCGGCGAGGTGAAGCTGATCGCCACTGAGCTAAGCGCGCGCGGCATTCATGCCTCCTTTGCCGACAACGGCGCCGACGCGCGAACGACGATCGTCGACCTGCGCTTGCTGGAGGACGAGCTCGTGCCCGAAGTGCCGCGCTCCGGTTCGTTGTTTCGCTGGCTACGAACGCGTGGCACGCTGCGTGCGCAAGCACGCGCGCTCGGGCTGCACCACCGCTTCTATTTCCTGCAGCCCCCAGGCGGCCTAACCGTCGGTCAGCTGGTGTTGGCGCGCACGGCTGGTGCGCTGCCAGTCGCCGGCGAGTTGCGCCTGAACGCGCGCGGCCCGCTGCCTCAACGCCCGATGCGCGCCGGCGACGTCCTGGTCGTCTCGCTCGACGGCACCTCTGCATCGCTGCGTGGCGTCGAGCGGGTCGTTGCCTGGTTGCGCTCCTCGGGGCTCTCGGTCGAGCCGCTGGGCTCGTTGACGACATCGCCGTCCATCAAAGCCAACAGCAGCGGCGATCGCGCGAGCGCCGCTGCGCCGGCGACGATCACCGCCAAGGACAGCGCCAACGGCGCTCCACTCAGCGGCGTGTCGGTGAACTTTTCATCGAGGATTAGTGGCGCCAGCACGATCGGGACGACCGTCTGAGTAACGAACACGACGGGTGCCACTTGGATCGCGGGGCGCATCTGCAGGGCGCTCATCTCGCTGAGGGCCCCGACAGCGGAGGCTCCGGCGGTGGAGATCGCCCATGCCGCCGCCACCCACAGGTGGCCGTTGTGCAGATCATCGGAGGCGAGCTTGGTGGCGACGCCGCTCCAGGCGAACGCCAATCCGGCGCCGATCATCACGATCGACGGCGCCGGCCGGCGCGTGATGCTGATCAGATAAGGCGTCGTTGCCAGTACTCCCAGCAAAATCAGGACGATCGTGATCGTCTCATCGCCGCTATGGGTGGTGGTGTGCGGCGGGGCTGTCAGCGCCGCGCCGAGCACGCCGAGCACGATCGCCGCCACTGCTATGTGCTCGCGCCGGCCGGCATGCTCGTGCAGCAGACGTCGCGCGAACCACAGCAATACAACCAAGCCGGCCGCGAGCGTCGGCTGCACCACCACCAGTGGCACCACCAGCAGCGCCGCCAGCTGCAGCGGCCAACCGAGCATCGAGATGCCTGTGCCCATCAGCCAGCGCGTCCTGCGCAGCAGGTCGCGCGCGAGCCCCAGGCGCAAATGCTCGGTGTGCGGCGCGCTCTTGGCGTCCATCGCCTGGATCGCCACCCCTAGGCTATAGAACGTCGACGCGGCCACAGCGGCCGCCATACCAAGGATCAGATCCATAATCTCCGCCAACGATCATCGCAGCCCCGGCAGTCTGCTCGCTAGCGCCGCCATGGCCGGCTACTGGACAGCAGCGCTGGCCTTCCCGTCATCCAGGCTGCGCAAGGCGCTCGGCGTCGAGGATCGCACCGCCACCGGCACGGGTTGGGCGATCACCTTCGACGATGGCCCGCACGCGCATGGCACACCGGCAGTGCTTGAAGTGCTCGCCAGGCGCGGCGTGCACGCGACCTTCTTCCTCGTCGGCGAGCAGGTGCTGCGCAACCCCGCGCTGGCCGCCGAGATCGCCGCACAGGGTCATGCGATCGGCTTGCACTGTCATCGTCACCGCAACCTGTTGCGCCTGGGGCCACGGCAGGTGCGCGAAGACCACACGCGCGCGCTGGCAGCGATCGAGGACGCCACCGCGGTGAGTCCGACGCTCTATCGCCCCCCGTACGGGATCCTCAACGCCGCCGCGTTGCGCAGCGCGCGCGCCGCCGGCATGCGCACCTTGCTGTGGAGTCACTGGGGCCGCGACTGGGAAGCCCGCGCCACCCCGCAGTCGATCCTGTCCCGTCTCACCGACGGCGCCGGCGAGGGGGCCGTGTTGCTGCTGCACGACGCCGACGACTACAGCGACGTGGGTTCGTGGCAAGCGACAGCGCAGGCGCTGCCGCTTGTACTGGACGTGCTCGAGCAGCGGGGTATGCAAGCGGTCTTTCCCTGACCCGTTCGTTCGCTTACCGGCTTCACGGCTGGATAACATCGCTTGTTTGTCGGCGACGAGCACATCCGAGAGTTCCGCGATAGCGGCGCCCTCCCCGCCGCCGGCGGCGAGCGCCCCGCCGAGTGTGCTGCGCCTGCCGCGTGGCAAGGCCGTCGTCGCCGGGCAGACTCGTCCGCGCTGGTGGGGAGAGCTGCTTGTCGTTGCGTGGCTTGCCTGGCTATATGACGCGGTCACCAACCTCGCGCCGGCGCGAGAAGCCGTCGCGCTAGCCCACGGACGCAGCATCCTCAGCTTCGAGCAATCGCTGCACATAGACCCGGAGGCCGCGCTCAATCGCTGGCTCGTCCACCACCACACGCTGGGAGCGATCTCCTCCTACTACTACGACAACGCCCACTTTGTGGTGACTCTCGGCCTGCTGGGATGGTTGTGGTGGCAGCGTGCCGACATCTACCGTCCGCTGCGCAACACGCTTGTGGTCATCAATCTGCTCGGCCTGCTGGTGTTCTGGCTGTGCCCGGTGGCGCCGCCGCGGATGCTCGTTGGGACCGGATTCTCCGACGTCGTTGCCGCATCGCACACATTCGGCTCCTGGCACACTGGGAGCCTCGCGGCCGACGCCGACCAGTTCGGCGCGATGCCCTCGCTGCACTTGGCCTGGGCAGCATGGTGCGGCCTGGCGATCTGGCGCATGTCTCCGCGGCGGTGGTCGCGAACGATCGCGGTGCTGTACCCAATGCTAACGGCGCTGGCGGTCCTTGCCACCGGCAACCACTACCTGCTCGATGTGCTGGCAGGCCTGCTGACGTGTGCACTGGCGGCCATGTCGGTGCAGTTTGCGTCGACGTTGCGCGGCCGCTGGCATGGCTGAGTCAGCGGCCGGGTATCGACTGTCACAAAGTTGTTACTAAGTCGCCGATACTGGTACACTCGCCCCGGCTTCTGAAGACGCGCTCTGAGGGGAGTCCGAGCCCGGCGCCAAAAAGGCGTGCGGGGCTTTGCGTCTGTAGGGTGGCCCACACCATGCTCGAATCTGATCTGTCAACCGGCTTTGCCATGCCCACGCGCCCCACGGTGGCGGGATGAACGTCGTGCGCTATCTCGACGTGTTGCTCGTGCTCGCCACAGCTCCCATCGTCGTAGCGGCAGGGCTGCCGCTGTTTGGCTACGTCATCGCCGCCGGTGCCTGGCTACTTACGCGTGTTGCCGCCGAGGCTCTGCACGCGCGCGCATTGCGCTCCAATGATCCCCGCGTCAGGGCAGGGCTTGCCGTCGGCGTGATGATGGCGCGCGTTTGGGCGATCGTGTTGGCGATCCTGCTGGCCCGCTACGCCGGCAGCAAGCAAGACGGCGTGATGGCTGCCGTGCTGGTACTCGGCGCTTTCACCGTCTACTTCATGCTCACGCTGGTCGGTCGAGGCTGGCGTGATCTGGAACGGAAGCCGAGCGTCTCGTGAGCGCGCATGCAGGAACGGTCCAAGCGGCCGCGGCGCTGCCCGAGCCAGGCACGCCCGCTGGCGGCAAAGCCCGCATGAGCTTGCGCACCAAGGTGCTGATCGGGCTGGCGATCTGGCTTGGCGGCACGATCGCGCTCGTGTTGATCGCCGGCTTCTCGGGCACGCGCAACACGGCCTTTGAACCGCAGAACGAGTTCAAGCTCGACACCTGGGTGGACCTCGGCGTCTTCTCGATCAACAAGGCCGTCATGTACCTGGTGATCGCGGCAACGCTGACGAGCGCAAGCATGATCTACATCGCGCGACGCATGCAGCAGCGCCCCAACCGGGTGCAGACGGCCGTCGAGCTCGTCTATCGGCTGATGCGCGACAGCATCGTCGGCGGCAACATGGAGCAGCGCATGGCCGCCAGGTGGTTCCCGTTCATCGGCGCCCTGTTCCTGTTCATCCTCTTTTCCAACCTGATCGGCTACCTGCCGCTGCCGACCAACACCGAGCACGAGCTACACATCGCCGGCTTGACGATTCCGTCCTTTTCTCTTTACGCGGCCACCGCCAATCTGTCGATCCCGTTGGTCTTGGCGCTGATCGTGTTCATCTCCTACAACGTCGAAGGCATTCGTGCGAAGGGCTTGATCGGCTATCTGAAGAGCCTGGTCCCAAGCGGCGTGCACGGGCCGATGGCGGGCGCCATCTTCGTGCTGGAGCTTCTTTCCAACCTGATGCGGCTGCTGTCGCTATCGATCAGGCTGTTCGCCAATATCCTCGCGGGCCACCTGTTGATCCTGTTCATGGCCGGGGCGCTGGCCGTGCTGCTTGGGTCGGCCTGGCTGGGCTGGTTCACGCTCCCGCTTGGTATCGCGCTGTTCGGTTTCGAGGTCGGCTTGGTTGCCGCCCTGCAGGCGTTCATATTCGCCACTCTCACAGCCATCTACCTCGGCGGCGCCGTCGCCGAGAGTCACTAAAAGGAGTCAAAGGACGTGCTCACAGCTCTATTCACTGTCTTCGCGGTAACCGAAGAAGTCGCCAAGGCGGGCAAGTCGATCGGCCTGGGAGTCGGCGGCGGGCTCGGTGCCGTGGGCGCTGGTGTCGGCATCGGCATCATCTTCGGCAAGGTCATCGAGGCGATCACCCGTCAGCCGGAGATGCGCGATGAGATCACATCGATTCAGTGGCTCGGCTTCGCCCTTACCGAGGCCTGCTTCTTCTACGGCCTGGTCGCGGGCCTGCTCGCGGCGTTCATCGTCTAGGAGACGGCCGTGACAAACGCGCTTCCAACCACTCTCGCCTCCAGCGGTAGCTTCCTGGTCAAGCCGGGTATCGGCTTGATGATCTGGACGTTGATCGTGTTCGGTGTGACAATGGTTTTGCTCTGGCGGTTGGCCTTCCCGCGCATCACAGAGGCGCTGGACCGCCGGCAGAAAGAAATCGAGGATTCGATCGACTCGGCCCAGCGCACGCGCGAGGACGCCGAGAAGCTGCTGGCCGAATATCGCCAGCGGCTGAGCGATGCTCGCTCACAGTCAGACGAGATCGTCCAGCGCGCCCGCCAGACAGCGGAGGCCCACGAGCGCGAGTCAAAGGAGCATGCGCGCGAGATCGCAAGCGAAGCCTCAGCACGGGCTGCGCGCGATATTGAGGCGGCTACGCAGCGAGCGATGCAGGAACTGCGCCAAGAGGTCGCCGATCTGACGGTGATGGCCACCGAGAAGGTCACCCGCAAGGTGCTCGACGACGCCGACCAGCGCCGGCTTGTCGAGGAGGCGCTCAGTGAGCTTGACTTCTCAGGTGTCTCACCGGCTGGTGGCGATAGCTGATGGAGGAGTTGGCCCAGGTATACGGGCGCTCGCTGTTCGAGGTTGCCAACGAGCAGGGCAAGCTCGACGACCTGCGCGAGCAGCTCGGGCAGTTCGCCGATGCCCTGAGCGAGAACCGCGATCTGGAGCTGTTCTTCTTCTCGCCCTACTTCTCCACTGCCGAGAAGCAGGCGGCGCTTCAGAAACTGCTCGAAGGCGCCGACGAGCGGCTGCTGAGCTTCCTGGACCTGTTGATCGAGAACCACCGCATGCCTGTCATCTTCCGCATCCGCCGTGAGTACGAGCGGCTGTGGGAGCAGGAGAAACAACTGCTGCCGGTCGTGCTGACAAGCGCTGTCGAGCTCGACCAGCAGACGATCGCCGACTTGGGCGCTCGCATTGGCGAGCGCACCGGTCGCACAGTCGAGCTGACCGCCGAGGTGCAGCCGGACATTCTTGGCGGGATCGTCGTGCGGGTCGGCAACTCGATCCTTGACGCATCGATACGAAATCGCCTAGAGCAGCTGCGCACACACGTGGCAAGCGGCGTCGCCTAGCTCACCACCACTTCCGCACCGCAGACAAGCACTCCCTCAAACCTTAGGAAAGAAATGCAGATCAATCCAGACGAGATCACAAGCATCCTCAAGAGCCGCATCGAGGGCCTCGGTGGCGGGCGCGCCGAGCTGACCGAGGTCGGGTCGGTTCTGTCGGTGGCCGACGGTATCGCCCGCCTGCACGGGCTGGAGAACTGCATGTCCTTTGAGATGCTCGAGCTACCCCATGGTGTCACCGGCCTGGCGCTCAACCTCGAGTCAGACAACGTCGGCGCCGTGCTGTTTGGTGACTGGCAGAAGATCTCCGAGGGCGACACCGTCAAGCGCACCGGTCGTCTGCTCGAGATCCCGGTGGGAGACGCGCTGCTGGGCAGGATCGTCGATCCGCTCGGCCGACCGCTCGACGGCAAGGGCGATGTCAACACCACCGAGCTACGTCCCGCCGAGTTCAAGGCCCCGGGTGTGGTTCAGCGCCAGCCGGTCACCGAACCGATGCAGACAGGGCTGAAGGCGATCGACGCGATGATCCCGATCGGCCGCGGCCAGCGAGAGCTGATCATCGGCGATCGCCAGACCGGCAAGACGGCGATCGCGATCGACACGATCATCAACAACAAGGACACCGGCGTTATCTCCGTGTACGTGGCGATTGGCCAGCGCATGGCCACTGTCGTCGCGCTTGCGCAAACGCTCGACGAAGCGGGGGCCTTGGATAACACGATCATCGTGGCCGCGCCCGCAGACGAGGCCGCGCCGATCAAGTTCATGGCGCCCTACGCCGGCTGCGCGATGGGCGAGTACTTCCTCTACAACGGCAAGCACGCGCTGTGCGTCTACGACGACCTGACCAAGCACGCCTACGCCTATCGGCAGATGTCGCTGCTACTGCGTCGTCCGCCTGGTCGTGAGGCCTATCCCGGCGACGTCTTTTACCTGCACTCGCGCCTGCTCGAGCGCGCGGTCAAGCTCAACGACGATCTCGGCGGCGGTTCGCTGACGGCGCTGCCGGTGATCGAGACGCAGGCTGGCGACGTCTCTGCCTACATCCCCACGAACGTGATCTCGATCACCGACGGTCAGATCTTCCTCGAGCCCAAGCTGTTTAACTCAGGTGTGCGCCCGGCCATCAACGTCGGCATCTCCGTCTCTCGTGTGGGCGGCAACGCTCAGATCTCGCCGATGAAGAAGGTCGCGGGCCGGATCAAGCTCGAGCTCTCCCAGTACCGCGACCTGGAGGCGTTCGCCCAGTTCGGCTCCGATCTCGATGCCGACACACAGCGTACGCTCGCGCGTGGCGAGCGGATCGTAAAGACGCTCAATCAGGGCGAGCGCGCGCCGCTGCCCGTGCAGGACCAGGTGATCCAGATCTTCGCCGCCACCACCGGTTTCTTGGATCGGATCAACGCCGAGCGTGTACCCGAGTTCCTGACTGAGCTGGTCGAACGCGCTCACGCCGAACACGGCGATCTGCGCGAGAAGATCTCCGGCGGCGACTGGTCGGATGAGACCCAGAGCGCGCTGAAGGATGCGGTCGCGTCCTTCGCCGCCGACTTTGGTTATGACCTCGATGAGGAGGGCCAGCCGCTGCAGGAGACCGTAGCGGCGTAGTCATGGCTTCACAGCGCGACGTCAAGAACCGAATCGCTTCGGTCAAGAACATCCAGAAGATCACGCGCGCGATGGAGATGGTCGCCGCGGCGCGCCTGCGCCGTGCCGAGCAGCGCATCGCCAAGCTTCGTCCCTACGCGGAGGCGATCCGCCGGATGACCTATCAGGCCGCCAACGCCGCCGGTGCGGAGGCGAGCTCGTTTCCGCTGCTCTCAGAGCACGAGCGCGTCGAGAATGTCGGCCTGCTTTTGGTGACCGGCGATCGCGGGCTGGCCGGAGCGTTCAATTCCCAGATCGTCAGGGCCGGCGTGCGCGCCGGTGCCGAGCTGGTCGATGAGGGGCTGCAGAGCGTCTGGTATGCGACTGGTCGTCGCGGCGTCTCCTCGCTGACGTTCCGCGGCCGCGAGCTGAGTGGCAGCTACACAGGCTTTACCGACAAGCCCACCTACGCGGATGCGCGCAACATCGCCGATGACCTGATGAGCGGCTACATCGACGGCAAGCTCGACCGCGTGGAGATCCTCTACAACTCCTATGTCTCGCCGTTGACACAGCATGTCACCCGCGAGACGCTGCTGCCGCTCTCGGGCTCGGTGCTGGAGGGCGCCGAAGATGACGAACGGCTGCCGAGAGGCCCGCAGCCACTGGTCGAGTATGAGCCCGGCGCGGCGGAGATCCTCGAGCGGCTGGTGCCCGATTACGTCGAGATCTCGATCTACCGAGCATTGATCGAGTCGACAGCAGGCTTCTTCGGGGCGCAGATGACGGCAATGCGCAACGCCTCCGAGAATGCCGGAACGTTGATCGAGGACTACACCTTGCAGATGAACCGAGCCCGCCAGGCCGAGATCACCCAAGAGATCATGGAGGTGGTCGCCGGCGCTGAGGGACTCAGCTAGCGATCGCCACACTGAGCCAACCCAAACAGACTTGATAGACCACTAGGAGAACGACACAGAAATGGACGCCAGCATCGCCACCAAGCCGACAACTGAAGTGAGCACCGCCTCAAAGGGCGCGCTCAACATCGGCCGCATCGAGGAGATCCAGGGCGTCGTGCTAGACGTCGTCTTCCCCGACAAGCTGCCCGAGATCAACCACGCGATCACGATCGCCCGCCCCAAGGCAGCCGCAGCGGAGGAGGCCGAGGGTATCAGCGCTGAGGCCGGCGCCGAGGTGCTCGTCTGCGAGGTTCAGCAGCACCTCGGCGATGACCGCGTTCGCGCCGTCGCAATGGACACGACCGATGGCCTGGCGCGCGGCGCCGAGGTGATCGACACCGGTGGACCGATCACGGTGCCCGTCGGCGAGGCGACGCTGGGGCGCATCTTCAACCTGCTCGGCGAGCCGATCGACCTTGGCGAGGAGCTGCCCTCAGATACGCCTCGCCGTCAGATCCACCAGGTCGCCCCAAAGGTCGAGGATCTGACCCCGACCACGGAAATGTTCGAGACCGGCATCAAGGTTATCGACTTGCTCGCGCCTTACGCCAAGGGCGGCAAGGTCGGCCTGTTCGGCGGCGCCGGCGTGGGCAAGACCGTGCTGATCCAGGAGCTCATCCACAACCTCGCCAAGGAGCACGGTGGGTTGTCGGCCTTCTGCGGCGTGGGCGAGCGCTCGCGCGAGGGCAACGACCTGTGGCTGGAGATGAAGGAGTCGGGTGTCATCGACAAGACGATGCTCGTCTTCGGCCAGATGAACGAGCCCCCGGGCGCCCGCATGCGCGTCGCGCTCTCGGGGCTGACGATGGCCGAGTACTTCCGTGACCAGGGACAGGACGTGCTGCTGTTCGTGGACAACATCTTCCGCTTCGTCCAGGCGGGTTCCGAGGTCTCGGCACTGTTGGGCCGCATGCCCTCGCAAGTCGGCTACCAGCCGACGCTGGAGACCGAGATGGGGCAGCTGCAGGAGCGCATCTCCTCCACCCGTCAGGGCTCGGTCACTTCGGTGCAGGCGATCTATGTGCCCGCCGACGACCTCACCGACCCGGCGCCGGCATCGGTGTTCGCGCACCTGAACGCCACCACCGTGCTCTCACGAGCGATCTCCGAGAAGGGCATCTACCCGGCGGTCGACCCGCTGGACTCCACCTCGACGATCCTCAAGGCCGACATCCTCGGCGACGACCACTTCCGGGTGGCCAACCAGGTCAAGGAGATCCTGCAGCGCTACAAGGAGTTGCAGGACATCATCGCGATCCTCGGCATCGACGAGCTCTCCGATGAGGACAAGCTGATCGTGCAGCGTGCGCGCAAGATCGAGCGTTTCCTCTCCCAGCCGTTTAACGTCGCCGAACAGTTCACCGGTACCCCCGGCGCCTATGTGCCGATCGCCGAGACGATTCGCGGCTTCCAGGAGATCATCGACGGCAAGCACGACGATGTTCCAGAGCGAGCCTTCTTCTTGAAGGGGACCATCGAGGACGTCGTAGCCGACGCCGGAAGCTGACGTGGCCCACGCCAAGTTCTCAGTCGAAGTTCTCACTCCCGAGGGGGAGGTGTTCAACGAGGAAGTCGAGATGATCTCGACGCGCACCACCGTCGGCTCGATTGGAGTGCTCGCTGGACACGAGCCCGTGCTCGCACAGCTGGAGCCGACCGAGTTGCGGCTATACCGCTCAGAGAGCGAGATCGTGCGTTTCGCGCAAGCGGAGGGTTATCTGCAGTTCTCAGAGAACCGCGCCCTGCTGCTGGTCGAGGAGGCGATTACGCCCGATGCGCTTGACCGTCAGCGTCTGCAAGAGCGTCTCTCTGAAGCACAGGCCGCCGCCGAGCGTGCGCCGCAAGACAGCGAGGAGAAGGCGCGCGCGCTGCGCGACGCCAAGCGCTGCGAGGCATTCCTGTCGGTCGCTGGCTAGTCTCCCTGCCCAATGAGCGCTGAGCGAGTACCGATCGGTGTGATCGGCACCGGCTATGTCGGTCTGGTCACCGCCGCCGGCTTTGCCGAGCTCGGCAACGAAGTCTGGTGCGTTGACATCGACGCCGAGAAGGTGGAGCGCCTGCGTCGCGGCGAGGTGCCGATCTATGAGCCTGGGCTTGAGGATCTGCTAGCCAAGCATTCTGGTCGCCTGCACTTCTCCACCGATCTTGCCGACGCGCTGGAGCGCGCGCGGCTGCTGTTCGTAGCCGTCGGCACCCCGCCTACCTACTCCGGTGACGCGGATCTCTCGGCGGTGCATGCGGTCGTGGATTCGATGCCTGCATCCGAGCAGCACGCGCTCGTGATGAAGTCAACTGTGCCGTGTGGGACCGGCGGCGCGATCAGGCGCGTCCTGGGCGAGCGTGGAAAGGACGGCCTGCGCTACGTCTCCTGTCCGGAGTTCCTCAAGGAGGGCTCTGCGGTGCAGGACTTCATGAACCCCGATCGCGTCGTGGTCGGCGACGAGGGCGACTGGGCGGGCGATGCCGTTGTCGAGCTGTACTCGCCGCTACAGGCGCCGCTCGTGCGTACCGACATCGCCAGTGCCGAGATGGTCAAGCTCGCGTCCAACGCCTTTCTGGCGACGAAGATCTCTTTCATCAACGAGATCGCCAACGTCTGCGAGGAGACCGGGGCCGATGTGATCGAGGTCGCTCGTGGAATGGGACTGGACGGGCGGATCGGCCCGAAGTTCCTGCAGGCTGGGATCGGCTTCGGCGGCAGCTGCTTCCCCAAGGATGTCGACGCGCTCAAGCAGCTGGCCGGCAACTCCGGCTATCACTTCCAGCTGCTGACGGCTGTGATCGAGGTAAACGAGCTGCAAAAGCGCCGTGTCATCTCAAAGCTCCAGAAGCATCTGGGTGGCTTGGTGGGCAAGCGCATCGCGCTGCTTGGACTGGCGTTCAAGCCCAACACCGACGACATGCGCGAGGCCTCCTCGCTGGTGCTCTCCGCCCGCTTGAGCGCCGACGGCGCGATCGTGAGCGCCTATGACCCGGTGGCGGAGGAGCAGGCGCGCGCGCTGCTCGGCGGACTGAGCTTTGCCGATTCGGCAATGGGGGCGCTGGAAGGTGCCGATGCGGTTGTGCTTGTGACCGAGTGGCCCGAGTTCTCAGAGCTCGACTGGAGTACCGTGGCCGATGCGATGGCAGGCAAGCTCGTGATCGACGGCCGCAACGCCCTGGATAGCGACGCAGTACGCGCTGCCGGCCTCACCTACGAGGGGATCGGGACGCGCTGATGCAAGCCGTGATCCTCGTCGGCGGCGAGGGCACACGGCTGCGGCCGCTCACCTCGACCGTGCCCAAGCCGGTCGTGCCGCTGGTGGACCGACCGTTCATCGCCTTCATGCTCGAGTGGTTGTGCAGACACGGCATCGATGACGTGATCATGTCCTGCGGCTTCCTGGCCACCAGCGTGCGCAACGTGCTCGGGGACGGTTCGGCCTATGGGATTCGTCTGCGCTTTGTCGAGGAGCCTGACCCGCGCGGTACCGCTGGCGCGCTGAAGTTCGCTGAGTCGATGCTCGATGAGCGCTTCCTGATGCTCAACGGTGACGTGCTCACCGACATCGACTTGACCGAGCAGATAGCCCAGCACGAGCGCACCGGCGCTAAGGGAACGCTTGCGCTGGTGCCGGTTGAGGACCCGAGTGCATATGGGCTGGTTCGACTGCACGACGACCGCGCTGTCGCGGACTTCGTCGAGAAGCCCTCCTCGGACATGATCGACACTAACCTGATCAGCGCCGGCGCCTACGTGCTCGAGCGCGAGGTGCTCGAGCTGGTGCCCCCAGATCGCAATGTCTCGATCGAGCGCGAGGTGTGGCCAAAGCTCATCGGCTCGGGTCTGTACGGCTTCCCGTCGCAGAGCTACTGGCTGGACATTGGCACGCCCGCGCGCTACCTGCAGGGCACCTTCGACATCCTCGAGGGCAACGTCCGCACAGCGGTAAGCGAGCGTCTGGGCTCGAGTTATCTATCCGTCTCCGAGCACGCCGAGGTGGCGGGCCGCGCGATACCACCGGCGGTGATCGAGGCAGGCGCCGAGATCGCTGCAGGCGCGCATGTCGGCAGCCTGGTTGTGCTTGCTTCCGGCGTGAAGGTGGGCGCCGGCACGACCGTCGAGCGCTCGGTGATCCTGTCGGGAACCGAGATCGCAGAGAACTGCGTGCTGCGCGACTGCATCGTGGCCGCCGGCTGCCGTATCGGAGCGGGCACCCACGTGTTGGAGGGTGCAGTGCTCGGTGAGGGCGTGACGGTGGGAGCGGACAACATGATCGCGGGCGGCGCGCGTATCTTCCCGGGGGTCACGCTCCCAGACGGGGCGATCAAGTTCTAGAGTCCCGGGCGCGGCTTGCGATGACGTTTGCGCAGTGCCGAGACCTTTCACTTTCGATCGGAGGACACTACAGATGAGTGACGGCGCCGCCGCAACCTCCAGCACCGACGTGCTCTCGCGCGAGGCGATAGCTGCCGTTGACCTCTCCGGCCAGATCGATGACGTGCTGGCTCTGCCCGAGCACCTGCGCGATGCGCTGTGGCGAGTGGAGTCGGCGATCATGGCCGAGTGGGACACGCCGGCTGGACTGGTCGTCGCCGGTATGGGCGGTTCGGCGATTGGCGGCGCTCTAGCCCGCGCAGCGCTCGGAGACCATTCCTCGCGGCCAATCTTCGTTACCCGTGCCTACGGGCTCCCCTCCTGGACGACGCCCGATACAACCGTGCTTTGCGCGAGCTATTCGGGCAACACCGAGGAGACGCTTGCCTGCTACGAGTCCGCGGGCGCGCTGGGTGCTCAGCGCGTGGTCGTCACCACCGGCGGTCGTCTGGCCGAGATGGCTCGCGCCGATGGTGTTCCTGTGATCCCTTTGCCCGGCGGCTTTCAGCCGCGATCGGCGGTCGCATACATGACCGTGGCCGCGCTCGAGGTTGCAGCACTGTGCGGCGCCGGCCCGCGGCTGACCTCCGAGATCGACGTCGCCGCCTCGCACACCGAGCAGCTCGTGGCCGAGTGGGGTCCGGACGCCTCCGAAGACTCGCTGGCAAAGAGCGTCGCGCGCAAGCTGCTCGGCACCGCCCCGGTGATCGCCGGCGCGGGCCTGACCGCGCCGATTGCCTACCGCTGGAAGACGCAGATCAACGAGAACGCCAAGCAGCCGGCGTTCTATCACGAGCTGCCCGAGCTCGATCACAACGAAATCGAGGGCTGGGAGGGCGCGAATGACATCGGCCGGTTCTCGGCTGTGTTCCTCGATGACTCCGACGCGCACCCGCGGGTCAAGCAGCGGATCGACGTTACCGAGAAGCTGATCGCCGGCAATGCCACGGCCTGCTTGCGACTGGAGACGCGCGGGCAGACCACAATCGAGCGCGTCATCTCGCTGGTGCTGCTCGGGGACCTCGTCTCGATCTATCTGGCCAAGCTGCGTGGAGTGGACCCAGGTCCGGTGAAGCTCATCGAGCGTCTGAAGTCAGAGCTCGCAGAGCGCTGACCCTGACTGCGTCGATCGGTCCCTCCAA
>DASTPN010000115.1:0-3176 GCA_035719985.1 Solirubrobacteraceae bacterium
GATCGGTGACACGGATCCAGCCCTGTATGAGTTGCTGGCACTGCTGGATGCGTTGCGCGCCGGTCGCAGCCGGGAGCGAGCGCTGGCGCAAAAGCTCTTCTCGGAACGGCTGAGGCGATCGCATGCGGCGTGATGATCCGAACCTTGAATACCTGCTCGTTGTCGCCAGTGCCCTTCATGGCCTATGCAACAAGATTGTGTTCGTCGGTGGGAGTGTAGCCGGACTATTGCTCACCGATCCCGTGGCCGAGGGCATCCGTGCCACCAAGGACGTTGATGCCATCGTCGAGGCTACGACCCTGGGTCAGTATCATCAGTTGGAAAAACGGCTGTCGGCACTGGGCTTCGCGCGGGATGCAAGCAGCGAGGTGATCTGCCGCTGGAGGCACACGAGCACCGGAGTGTTGTTCGATCTGATGCCGACCGACCCTGCCATTCTGGGATTTTCAAACCGCTGGTATCCCGAAGCAGTGAAAACCGCTACGCGCGTACGACTGAGCAATCGCGTTGAAATCCGCGTCATCTCAGCCCGGGCGGCCAGGTCAAAGTCCTCCACCTGTGGCCGGGTCAAACTCCTCCAGGTGATGCGATCGGACGGGTGATGTTTACGCGGTCGCCGCGTGCTTGGCAACCCGATCGGCGGCTTCTTTGAGTCGCCAACTGCGGCCGTCGAACTTGAGGAGGTGGCCGTGATGCATCAGGCGGTCCAGAAGCGGCGCGACGACCACCACATCGCCCAGCAACGCACCCCAGTCTTCGACGGGGCGGTTGGAGGTGATGAGGGTGGAGGATTTTTCGTAGCGACTCATGAGGACATCGGCGAGCTCGTCGCCGGCGCTCACAGGCAGCCGACGCAGGAACAGATCGTCGATGACGACCAGATCGGCGGCAGCGATTGCTTCGCGGTACGGGGTGAGCTCGCCGAGCTGGCGGGCTTCGTGGATTTCCTCGATCAGCACGTGAGCCTCGCGGTAGAACACACGGTAACCACGTTCGATGGCGCCGAGCGCGATGGCCTTGGCGATGTGACTCTTGCCGGTGCCGGGCTTGCCGATCAGCAGGACGTTCTCTCGGGCATCGACGTACTTGAGGGTGGCGAGCTCGAAGATGTCGCGCTTAGGGAGCTTGGGGTTGTAGCTCCAGTCGAACTCCTGCAGCGACTTGCGCTCAGGCAGACCCGATTGCCCGAAGCGCCGTTGCAGGAGGCGCGAGCGACGCCGATCGAGCTCATCCTGCACGAGCCAGGAGATCGCTTCGAGGAAGTCGAACTCCCGGGCGGCGACCTGCAGTGCTCGGGTCTCGAGCGTGGCGCACATGCCCGAGAGGCGCAGGCCGCGGAGTGACTTTTGTAGTTCCACCATGGACATCGGCATCGGATTGCTCCTGCTAAACGGATTTAGCGTGGGTGTCGAAGAAGCGCTGGTAGTCCTCGATCGCGCGGATCTCGGGGGCGGCCTGGGTAAGCTTGGGAACGGCCGCGGCGCGAGCCTCGTTGCGGCGCTCGAGCGCGCGTCTCACCGCTCGATACGAACGGCAGTCGGCGGCGAGCGCTGCCTCGCACACCGCTTCGATGTCTTCCCGAGGATGCGTCCTGGGCAGATTCGCCAGCCCATAGAGCGCTTTCTGGCCCGCACGGCCGAGGGTTTCGAACAGCAGCGTCCCGAGGCGGGCGGTATTCGGGCCGACTTTCGCCAACCGGCTCAGCAACCGCCCCGTCTCCCGTGTGGGGTTAAAGATGCGGTCCTCGGGCTTGAGCGCCTCATAGCCGGGACGGGCGGACTTCGGGTGACGGCGCAGCACCGTGCCGTCTTGAGCGAGGATTTCGATCTCTTCCGGATACACCCGCACGGTCACTTCCGAGTACAGCCGCGCAGGGGTTGCCGGGTAGTAGCGCGCATCGATCACGATGCAACCGGCATCATCGACCGTGCGCCGCTCGTGGCGGAAGTAACGGAAGCCGCTCACCGGGAGCCCCTGCAGATGCGGTTGCTCTTCGCGGTACATCGCCAGCACCTGGCGTTTCTTGCGCCCGTGGATCCTCGGTGCCGCCCAGCGCTCCTCCCAGTGCGCAAGCCACGCGTTCTGCTCTTCGATCGAGTCGAACTTGCGGCCCTTGAGCGCGGTGGACTGGGTGTGCTGGATCGCGTTCTCCACCGTCCCCTTGCGGTTCGGATCCCCGACGCGGCAGACATCGGCGGCGACCCCGTGATGGGCCAGCAGCGCGGCGTACACCGGGTTCAGTTCCGGCTCGTAGAGGTCCGGCCGGATCACTCCTTCGCGCAAGTTGTCGAGCACGACGTAGCGGGTCGAGCCACCGAAGGCCCGGAACGCCTCCTCGTGCAGCCGCGCCCATACCTCCTGGCTGGTCTTCCAGACCACCTTGCGGAAGCTCTTGCCCGAGTACTTCAGCGTCATCACGAACAGATACGGCCGGCGGTAATTGTCGCGCGCGGTCCGCGTCAGCGCCCCCTGACCGTAATCGACCTGCGCTTCCTCGCCCGGGGCGAACTCCAGCACGTCAAAGCGCTCGGGCTCGCGCGCTTTGAGGCGGCGAACGAAGCGTTTCACCGAGTTATAGCGCTGAGCGAACCCGTGCCGCTCGACCAGATCCTGGTAAATGCTCTGCGCGTTGCGCCCGAGCTGCACCTGCGCCTCGATGAACGCGCGGTGGGCCTCGCACGCAGACGGCGTCGTGCACGGCGGCGCCGGTGGCCGGGGTGGGGGATTTTGCTCGACCGACCCTTCCGAGCCGGTGGCCACCCCGGGGGAGTTTGCCGCGTAGCGGCGGATCGTCTTGCGATCCACGCCCGTGCGCCGCTCGATCTCCCGCTGAGTCGCGCCGTTCGCCAGCAACGTCGCGATCGTAATCCGCAAATACGCCTTCAAGACGTTCACTCCTGCCTCCCTCGGTCTATGCCGAGGGATCAGCGTAACGTCCGGTCGCTTCAGGCCCTCTCCGCGCACCCGCGCGGCATCAGACCTCGATCAGCTGGGGGATTTTGAGGTGGCCACGGGTGGAGGAATTTGGGTGGCCGCCGGGGGCGTTTGGCTTCTGATCACCAGAGGTGCTTGGCGATTAAACGCTGCGGTGGGTCCAATGCGAAGAGGAGCGATGCACCGGTCGGGTAGTCGCCAATGTTAGAAGAGTTGTTTGGGGAAACGATGCCTGACTTCTC
>DASTPN010000116.1:0-28555 GCA_035719985.1 Solirubrobacteraceae bacterium
GGGTACGCAACGGCGAATTCACGTTTGCAGGCAGTGAAGAGCCAGCCAGCGTCACTCAGTGGCTCAGTATCGATCTGGGAGACAAACCCGGCGTGGACTCGGGCCTGATCCGTCAGATCCCGGTGGCGAGCACAGCTGTAGCGCCGCTCGTGCATTTCCCGTCCGGTTGCGCGATCCCAAGCGGCGAGGCGAGCGCCGATGGTCGCTTCGTCCTCACAAACGCGGCACTCGAGAAGGCGTACGCCGGAACGATCGCCACGTGGGGTGAACTGCTGCCCGACATCGAAGCGGCGTGCGCGAGCGTGCCGATCAAGCGTGTTGTGCCCGCGGGCTCAGAAGGCACCACGTTCGTGCTCAAGCAGTGGCTAGCGACGATCGAATCGAGCCGCGGCTGGAACTCGCTGGGTAACACAGTCTGGCCCAACGACAGCGGCGCGACGGCGACGATGCGTTCTGAAAAAGCCGATCGTGGCGAGGCTGAACTGGTGCAGAGCACAAGCGGCTCGATCGGGTTCGCCAGCCTGCCAGCGGCGCGCAACCAGGGCTTCGGCTTCTTTGCACCCTCCAACATCCATCACAAAGCAGGCCTGTTTTGGCTTTCGGTGAAGAACGGAGCGGGCGAACAGGTTGAGCCCACCCGCGATCCAAATTCAGGCGCGGACAACGTTCTCGGCGCCAACTGCGATACGCCCACGTTCAACTACGTGCCGAGTGGCTATGACTCGACCGTCACACCTGTGTGGCGCGCTGTATCGGCCGCGGGCAGCAAAACGGGATGGCCGATCTGCACGCTGGCATATGTGCTTGCCTGGGACGACGCCTCGACGGTCTACGGCAGCAGCGAAGAACAAGAGGCCAAGCAGCGCACGGTAAAGGACTATCTGGCGTATGCGCTCGGCGCCGCCGGCCAGGAAGTCCTTGAGGATCGTGACTACTCCGCGTTGCCGGCGGCAGTCCTCGCCGACGCCCAGGAAGGCCAGAGTCGCATCGGCTGGCAGAAGACGCCGGGATCGGTCGAATCGGCCGAGAGCGCCGTACGGGCGCAGATCACAGCCGCTGCAAAGCACACTCAGCCCTAGCCGTAGTCGCAGGCTCGGAGCATGAGCAGCGGGTGCCGGGGACCAATCGTGGTCCCCGGCACCATGCGACACGTTGTCAATAATCATCGTAAACAAACAAAGGGAGTTGATATCTGTTTGTTTACACCTCACGCCAATGCAAGGCCGACAATTCTTCTGCATCACCGCGGTAACCGTCGCGGTCGCGGGCGGGCCGTGGACAAACCAACCGGGCTCCTCTCCGTGGGGAGGATGTCCTTGTCTATCAAGGAGTGTGCTCTATGAGAGCTGGACGCAAGTTATCGGGGCTGCTTGCCCTTGGCGTGGTAGGAGCAATGGCGTTGACGGGCGCCTTCGGCGCCGGCAGCGCCATGGCGGAAGAACCTGGAGAACAGTGTGCGGGCGCGAACCCCACCGAAGGTCAGGGTTCGTCGCTTCAGAAGACCGCTCAGGAAATCTGGGGTGCAGGCTTCAATACCTCCGCAAATGGGTCCGCGTGTAACGGCACCCAGGGCAGCAAAGCCAAACCGGTCGTAAAATACAGCTCAACCGGAAGTGGTGCCGGAAAGACCGTGTGGGGCGCCGAAAAAGCTGGTAACAAACCCAAAGACGGCAAAAAAGAAAACCCAGCGGAATCTGGCGATGTCTTTGTCGGAAGCGATGAACCGCTGACGCCGGCGCAAATGAAAAATGTCGACGAAGCGGCCGGTGGCACCGAACAGACGCTCGTCGTTCCGGTCGAGCAGGCTGCTGTCGCCGTGATCGTAAATCCGCCGGCAGAATGCTTAATCACCAAGATTACAAACGCTAACCTGCAAGCGATCTGGAACGGAACCATCACTGAATGGAGTGGCGTGACGGGTGGCAAAGCCGAAGGTGCGGGCGTCACTGAAGATACGGCTGGAGCTTGTAAATCGGCGATCAAGCGTATCGCGCGTCTGGACAGCTCGGGCACGACTTTCGTGTTCAAGTCTTACCTGTTCGAAATCCTGAAAACGGCTACGTGCAGCGGTAAGACCTGGGCCGAATACGCCGCTCCCGCGGAAAACACCAATTGGCCCGAAGAACCGGCAGGAACGTGCAAAGGCAAAGTGACGCACGCCGCAAAATCCGGTGGCGGCGGCGAGGCCGAAGAAGTGGAGAAAACGTCTGGATCGATCGGTTATGCCAACCTCGCTGACGCACGTGCGAAGTTCACCGACGAAACGGGTGACCACTACCACTGGGTCGGCGTGCAGAACCAGATAGAAGCCGGCTTCTACCCCAACCCGGGCACGAGCACCGGCGAACCGTCGTTAACGACAGGCGAATCGAACTGCAAAGGTACCCACTACGGCGAACTGCCCAAAGTTGGCGCCGATGACGATTGGTCGAAAGTGAGCGGCGCGCATACCAAACTCAACGCAAACTATCCGATCTGCACCCTCACATATGACGTTGCATTGATGAACTACACGCTAGCTGTGTACTCGAAACCGGCCGAAGAAGCCAAAGCTGTCTACGATTACATCAACTATGCGGTAGCGCCCGGTGGCGGCCAAACCGACCTAGCCGGCCACGACTACCATGAAGTCGAAGAAGCGGTCGGCAAATTCGCGCAGGAAGAGGCGTTATTGATCGCTGAGGGGTCGGACGTAGCGGTCGAAGCAAGCACCTTCGATTTGGTAGAAAACCTATCGTTACTAACGTTCGGAGCGGAAAAAGTATTAGACATCATATTTCAGATGAAGGCAGGATTAAAATGGGCGCCTGCGCTAAGGCTCTCTCCTGGTGGCGAAGGTAAAAAATTCGACATCATCACCGATTTGTGCACGGGTCACACGTTTGTCCCGATCGAATCGTGCTTAATCGAAATCGAAAAGTTAACCGCGGGGTTAGAATTCGTGTTCGACGGCAACAGGAACATCCTGCATATCGAATAGCGGTTTCCCTTCAGTTCTCCAGTTAAGTAGCTGAGCGAAGGGTGGGCCGGGGCGAATTTCGCCCCGGCCCATTCGCTACGGCGCCGAGATGACGGGCGCTCCAAGCAGCACCGCGCCGGCCCCGACGGCTCCCGCGCAGAGCAGTGTGATCACCACTGAGCGCCGAAGCACCAGCAGCGCGGTGGTGGCGGCTGCCAGCAGTGCGTACTGCCATCCCTCGCCCAGCGCTCCCGTCAATGGCACGGCGGCTCCGAGGATTGCTCCCGCCGCCGCGGGCGCCGCGCCTGTGAGGAACGCGAGCACGCGCTCGTCCGTGAGCAGGCGCTCGAATCGGGCTGCCCCAATCAGCACGAACGAGAACGACGGCGCAAAGGCGACCAACGAGGCGAGCAGACCGCCAGAGAGCCCTTGCGCGCCGTAACCGACGGCCGCCACCGTATGCGTGACGGGCCCGGGTGTGACCTGTCCCAATGCCACGGCGTTCAGGAACTGCGCATGCGTCAGCCAGTGGTAGGTCGAGACCGCGTCTGCCTGCATCAGCGGCACGATCACGAACCCGCCGCCGAACGCCAGCGCCCCGACCTTCAGCGCGGTCCAAACAAGCGAGCCGGTTCCGCCTGGGGTGGCGGCGAGCAACGCCGCAGCCAAGAGCGGCGAAGCGTGCAAGCCGAGTGAGGCGCGACGAGCCAGCGCGAATCGCCCCAACTCGAGCGCTCCGCAGGCGAGCAGCACGACCACCAGGTATGCCCCGAGCGTGGCGGCCGAGACAGCGCCTACTAGCCCGTATAGGAGCACTCGCGCGAGCTGCTCGTTGCCCGCTGCCCGCGCCCGCGCGAGAAGCGGCTGAGCGACACCCCAGCCGGCGGCCACCGCCACCGCCGGCACGGCGGCCCCGGCGCCCATCCCAGCGCCAAGCACCCAGATGGGTGGCGAGCCTGCCAAGAACAGCACCGACAGTGCCAGGACCGCAATCAGCCCCGGCAGAATGAAGCAAAGCCCGCCTAGCAAGGCTCCCCTGCTACCCCGAAGTCGCCAAGCGCAGTAGATAGCCAACTGCGTCGAGGCCGGCCCGGGCAGCAGGTTGACGGCGGCCAATGCCCGCTCGAATTGCTCGTCGCTGAGCAACCCCCTCCGCAGGACGCACAGGTCGCGCAGCAGCGAGATGTGCGCGGGCGGCCCGCCAAAGCCGATACACCCGATCCGGCCCCACTGGCGCACGATTTCGGCGAACGACGGCTTGGGCTGCGGGTTGGCGGCGCCCATCGCCCGGAGACTATGGGCTAGCCAAGTCGCGGTTGGGTTACGCGCCCGTTGAGTCATGGGGTCGCGTCAAATCAAAGCGGCGGCCAGCGTCGCCCCCCTGCCATATGCTCTCGCCGCAATGGTTCTCTCGCTGATGACTCCGTTCGCCTCGGCGCTCACCTACTTCCAGGCGATCGTCCTCGGCATCCTACAGGGCGTCACCGAGCTGTTCCCGATTTCCAGTCTCGGCCACACCGTCCTGTTCCCGACGCTGTTCGGCTGGAACTCGCTGGTCAAAGCGCAGTCTGAATCGGAGTCCTTCTGGCTGGCGTTCGTGGTCATGTTGCACGTCGGCAGCGCGATCGGCCTGCTGATCTACTACTGGAGCACCTGGGTGGAAATCGTCAGGGCGTTCTTTGCGACTTTGGGCAAGCGTCGCGCCGAGACGCCGAACGAGCGGCTGGCGTGGTTGATCATCGTCGCCTCGATCCCGGCCGGGGTGATCGGCCTGGCGCTGGAGAAACAGCTGCGCACGCTCACCGCCAAGCCGGAAGTGGCCGCGATCTTCCTGATGGTCAACGGTCTGATCCTGTTCGCGGCCGAGCGCTATCGCCGCCGCGCTCAGGTGCGCGAACTGGCGGTGCGCGAGGGACTGAACCCGGAGGGCGGCCGCGAGCTCGCCTCGCTCGACTACCGTGAGGCCGCCGTCGTGGGCGTGGCTCAATCAACAGCACTCGTCGCCGGCATCAGCCGCGACGGCGTCACGATGGGCACGGGCCTCGCCCGCGGCCTCGATCACTCAGACGCCGCTCGCTTCGCCTTCCTGCTGGCCACCCCGATCATCCTCGCCGCCGGCCTGTTCAAGCTCCCCGATCTGCTCGGCCACCTCGGCAACGGCATCCGCGGCCAGGCCCTGGTCGGCTGTATCTCGGCGGCGATCACCGCCGTCTTCACGGTCGCCTTCCTGGTGCGCTGGTTCAAGACGCGCACGCTGATCCCGTTCGCGGTCTACTGCCTCGGCTTCGGCGCGTTCATGACGGTGTACACGCTGGCTTAGAGGGCTTGAGCAGCGCCTGCAGCGGGCAGTCCAGCCGGAGCGCCATCATCCCCTGAGCGATGCCTGTCCCCAAGCCCCCACTGCCGAAGGCCCCGCCGAAGATGTTCGAGACGCGCAGCCAGTCATGGCGCGAGGCGGGTCTGCTGCACCAGGTCAGCCCCGGCGCGGTACGCCGGGCACGCTGGCATGCGTTGCTGCTGATACCGCTGTTCATCGCGGTGGTCGTGCTCTACGAACATCGCTACTCGCTGCTTGGCCTAAACAGCAAAGGCGGGGGCGAACTGTCCTGGTTGAACACGCCGATCGACCTGATCACGGTTGTCGTGCTGCTGATGCTCGGCTGGGCGATCGCCCGCGACGTCGGCCGCGCGTTCGGCCCGGCCTTGTTTCGGCGCATGGAGCCGGCGGCGGCAGGCACGGTCGGCTTCGTCATCCGCCTAATCACGATCGCGGTGGCGCTCGTGTTCGCGATGAGCATCGCGGGTGTCAGCCCGCGCACGCTCGCGCTCGGAGGCGCTTTCACTGCTGTGATCGTGGGCCTGGCTGCTCAGCAGACGCTCGGCAACGTGATCGCCGGCACGGTCCTGCTCAGCGCCCGCCCGTTCCGCGTCGGTGACTCCGTGCGCCTGCAGGGCGGTCAGCTGGCGGGTCAGATCGAGGGCACGATCGCCTCGCTCGGCCTTCTCTATACGACGTTCGCCACTGAGGAGGGCTCGATTCTCGTGCCCAACAGCGTGGTGCTCAGTGTGGCTGTCCTTCGCTCTTGAGCATCTTGTAACGCAGGAACAGATGTGACTCGTACTCGTGTGAGCTCAAGAGCTCCATCGCCACCGGCGGCTGCAGGTCAACCCCACTGACGATCCGAAGCGACTCGCTCGTTGCGTCCCCGCCGGCAAGCGTCGGCGCCAGCGAGAGGAACAGCTCGTCCACGAGTCCGGCCGCGAGCAGATTAGCGTTCAGGTGCGGTCCCCCCTCGCATAGCAGGGTCGCGATCTGCAAGCGCGATCGCAACTCGCGCATCGCCGAGATGAGGTCTAGCTGCCCCTCACGCTCCGCGCGCACGTACTCGATCTGTGCCCGGCAACCGCCCGGCAGGCTGGCCTGCGATGAGGTCACGATCGCCACGCGCGCATCGGGGTCGGCCAGCAGCGGCACACGCTCGTCGAGCGCCAGCCGTCCTGAGACGATGCAAGCGAGCGGTTCGGCAGGTAGCCCGCGCTCGCGCCGTCGCTCGCGTGCCGCAGGATCGCGGATGAGGCGGTGGTAGCCCTCCGCGCGCACCGTGCCAGCTCCTGCCATGACTCCGTCGACCACTGTGCGCAGTCCCAAGAAGAGATGTTTGTCGGCATCGTCTCCGATTGCCCCTGAGCGCCCAGACAGCGTCGCGCGCCCGTCGGCGGTGCTGATCATGTTCAGCGCTACATAGGGCCGCTCGCGCGCGCCCGCGCGAGCACGCGCGAGAAGATCGAGCTCGTCGATCATCTGTGCGGCGAACTGTTCAGCACTCTTTTCCATACACCACTTGCTAACACACCCAACTATCGACGTGCTACGGTCGTGCGGTCTGGTCGGCCTTCAAGGTCGGCGAAAAGCAGTGCTGGCGGGTCGAAGCTTCGAGAAGCATCCTCCGCGTAGCACACGCACATCGTGGAGGAAAAGTCACATGCCTACCGGCACAGTGAAGTGGTTCAGCGACGACAAGGGCTTCGGCTTCATCACCCCTGATGATGGCGAGAAGGACCTGTTCGTCCACCACACCGGCATCAACGGGGAAGGCTATCGCTCGCTTCAGGAGGGCTCCAAGGTCTCCTATGACGCAGAGCAGGGCGACAAGGGCCCGAAGGCTGTCAACGTCACGACGCTCTGAGCCTATTGTCCTCTCGCCTCCATGGCGCACACCCCTACCGGGGTGTGCGGGTGGAAAGGTGAGTGTGGAGAGTGTCACCGGGGCCCTGCGGGGCCCCGCCGACGTTCTGGAGCGTGATTCGCGCTCCAGGCACGGCGGCTCGCGGGCTGCTCGGGTGCGCGCCCATGTTCTCACCGACCAGCGAATCGCGGCCGGTGCGCTGATCGTCATCGTGCTGTGCGCTGCGGTCGTCGTGCTTGCCGCCGCCGACCGTCCGAGCGTGCTGTCGGCGACGACGACGGCGCACTACTTCCCGCATTGGATGGCGGGTCCGTTCGGCGGGATGTGGACATGGGTCACGCGCGATTCCAAGCTCCTGCGCGACCTGTTCACAGGCGCACTAGTCGTGATGTACGCGTGTTACTTGGCCAGCTTGCGCTACGCGCCCCGCGCCCCAGCGCGCTGGACGATCGCCGCGATCCTAGCGGTTCACGTGATCTTGTTCCTATCTCCGCCGCTGGCCCTGACCGATGTCTTCAACTACGTCAACTACGGCCGTATGGAGGTCGTGCACCACCTCAACCCGTACACGACGGTACCGATCCTCGAGCCGCACAACGACCCAGCTTTCTCGCTGAGCAACTGGCACCAGCTGCTCAGCCCGTACGGCCCGTTGTTCACACTGATCACGTTCATCGTCGTGCCCCTGGGCCTGGCGGGCTCCTTCTGGGCACTGAAGGCAATCCTTGCGATCGCCAGCCTGTCGCTGATCTTCGTCGTGTGGAAGTGCGCGCATTTGCTCGCCGAGAGGGCACCCGAGGGCTCGCGCCTGCGCTGTAGCCCGGTCGCCGCGATCGCGCTGGTCGGCCTGAACCCGATCGTGATCATGTGGGGCCTCGGCGGCGATCACAACGACTTCATCACGATGCTGTTCGTGATGCTCGCGTTCTACGCGTGTTTGCGAGCAGGCCTGATGCCGGGCGTGGTTCGCCCGCCCGAAACGGCCATTGCTGACGGTGACGCAGGGTTGGACGCCGACGCCGACGCCGGCGCGCGGCGCTCGGCAAGGGCTCTGGTCGCGCTGAAGGTGGGAGCCGGCGCGGCGCTCGTAACAGCGGTCGCGCTGAAGGCCTCCGCCGCGATCCTGATCCCGATCGTGCTCGCACCGCCGCTGGCGGCCTGGGTCTCGACGCGCTCCTCGCCCGCGGGTCGCGCTCACCGGCGCGATCTGCTGCTGGTGCTCGCGGGCATGGTGCTCGGCGCTCTGGTCTGGGGCATCGCCAGCATCGTCGCCTTCGGCCCGCACCTGCCGGATCTCGCCACTCAGGGCCGGTTGGTGACGATGGAGAGCCTGCCCAACCTGCTTGGGATGGCGCTGCTGCAAGGCGGTGAGACGACGACGCTGCGCCTGATCCTCAGCGCCGCGCTAGTGCTCACGATCGCGGCCTGCTCGCTACTTGCCTACCGTCGCCGCGAGTCACTGACCGGCGCCGGCTGGGCGACCGTGGCGCTGCTGGTGACGCTCAGCTGGGTGCTGCCCTGGTACGTGCTGTGGCTGCTGCCACTGGCGGCGCTGGCGGGCTCGCGCCGGCTGCGCACGGTTGCGCTGGTGCTCGGCGTCTACTTCATCGCCGCCTGGTCTCCCGTCAGCGGCGGCCTGCTGCACGCGATCGGCTTTCATCCGGAGAAGACTTCGCTCGGCCGTTTGCATCAGCGCTACGTCAAGGAACTCCTGTACTGATGGCCGAAGACCCGGTCCCGCTCGCTGCGGCGACGCGGCCGCGCGCGCCACTCACCTCCGACGAGGAGCTGCTCGGGGCCGAGCACACAGTGCTCGAGAGCGTTCACTCCGACGAGGAGCGCCTGGAGCGGATGCGGCGGGAGATGGGGGAGGGCTTCGCCGCGCTCGCCGGCATCACGCGCGGCGTCTCAGTGTTCGGCTCCGCACGGACTCTGCCAACCGAGCCGGGCTATGAGCAGGCGCGCGTGCTCGCGCGGATGCTCGGTCAAGCGGGCTTTGCGATCCTCACGGGCGGCGGTCCCGGGATCATGCAGGCCGCCAACCAGGGCGCGCGCGACGCCGGCGCCACCTCAGTCGGTCTGAACATCCAGCTGCCGTTCGAGCAGCACTTCAACGAGTACGTGGACATCAGCCTGCGCTTCCACTACTTCTTCACGCGCAAGGTCATGTTCGTCCGTTACTCGTGCGCGTTCGTGGTGATGCCGGGCGGCTTTGGCACGATGGACGAGCTGTTCGAGGCGCTAACGCTGATCCAGACCGGCAAGATCCTGCACTTCCCCGTCGTCTTGCTCGGCAACCGATACTGGAGCGGTATGCTCGATTGGCTGCGGGAGACGATGCTCGCGGAGGGCAAGATCTCGGCCCCCGACCTGGAGTTGCTGCAGATTGCCGACACCCCGGAGCAGGCGGTGGCGATCGTGCAACATGCCGCCGTGCGCCAGGGCCGCGGCTAGAGCGCCCAGCGATCCAGGGGAGCCCTCTCGCCTGGCTCTATTTGGCGGTCCTACCGCTGCTGCCAGCGTCGCTCCATCGCCCGGAACATCTGCGGGTAGACGACCAAATGCCTAAACGGCTTGATCGCGGCCATGTAGGCGTTCCCCACCAGGCCATTGGGCTTCACGTATATCGCCATCTGTCCGCTGTAGCCGCCGGTCTTCTGATCGGGGACCCAGCCGAGATGAAGGACACCATGCATCGTCTGGTTTGCGATCTCGGCGGCGAACTCGTTGTCGGTCAGGTACAGCGAGGTGAACGGCAGCGTCTGGAATTCCGGCCCGTGCGTGGCACGCAGATCCTCGGGCAACCGCTCGCGAAGTGTCGTCACTCTCGAGTCGAGCCCCGAGCCCTTCTTGTCAAGGCCAAACAGATCGCCGAGCTTCCAGCGCAGCGACCACAGCGCTCGTGCCGGGCCGGGCAGGGTTCGCGCAGGATCGGACTCGACGAACCCCTCGACGAGGGCCGGGAACTCCTCAGCGCCACCAGGCGTCGGCAGCGCCCAGACATCCTCGAGTCGGAAGTCGGGAACGATCTCGTGGATCCGCCAGGGCCGGGAGAGATGGACGCTATTCGGGAGCCTCATCGCGCACAGTGCCGTGAGCGCTACCGCGATCGCCTAGGCCGCACCGGGCGGTCCGCTGACGCGCTGTTCGCCGTCGGCCATGCGCCCGTCGCGCCCCACATAGCCGTCCTTGCCGCCGGCGCAGAGGAAAACAGCGTCGCCGTCGCCGACGTTGCGGACCTTGCGCAGCGTCGCTGCGTCCACGCGCGCCGAGCCGCCCTCTTTGATGCGATGCGCGGAGCCGTCGCCGAAGACCATCTCGATCTCGCCGCGATGCACGAAGTAGGTCTCCTCCTGCTCGTCGTGGTAGTGCGAGCCGGTTTCGTAGCCCGGTGGCATCGAGATCACGTTGATGCCGAACGCGGTCACGCCCAGCCCCTTTCGCAGCTTGCGAAAACCGTAACCCTCGCCCAGAGCGTCGAGGTCGGCGGCGACCGCATAACCCTCGCCGATGGTCACCTGCGGGTACTCGGATGCCTCCATGTCTGTCTCTCCTTGCTCGATCCTCGGTCAGTGCTCGGCGACGCTGCCGCCCTGGGGTGAGAGCGGCAGTCCCTCCCGTGCCCAGCGCATCAGCCCGCCCTCCATCGAGAGGGCTTTGTAGCCGGACGCGCGAAAGGCTTGAGCGGCCATATCCGAGCGCGCGCCGACGCGGCAGTAAAAGACGACGGCTCGCTCTCTGTCGATCTCGCCGGCGCGGGCGCTCAACTCCACCAGCGGAATGTGTGTCGTGGCGGCGATGTGCCCGGCTTCGCGCTCGTAGGGCTCGCGCACATCCACGACCTGCAGCTCGCCGTTACGACTCATCCACTCGGCCAGCTCCGCGGGCGCGATGTCGGTCTCTTTCATCTCCGGGTGCACGCTCACGGGAGCATGAGCCTAGCGCGGCCACTAGGATCAGCAGACCATGCAAGAGACCGCCACCGACGTCTACACGATCCCGCAAGAGCACCTGGACTTCTGTGCCACGATCGGCCAGATCGCGCGCGAGAAGATCGCGCCGCGCGCTGCCGAGATCGACGAGAAGGCCGAATACCCGTGGGATATCCGCAAGCTGCTTGCCGAACAGGACGTGCTCGGCCTGCCGTTCCCGACCGAGTACGGCGGCACCGGCACGGGCACACTGGTGCTGAACATGGCGGTCGAGGAGATCGCCAAGGTCGACGCGGCCTGCGCCTTGATCTTGATGGTGCAGGAGCTCGGCACGCTGCCGATCCAGCTGTTCGGCTCCGAGGAGCTCAAGGAGCGCTTCCTGCCCAAGTGCGCCTCGGGTGAGTGGTCACCGGCGTTCGCGCTCTCAGAGCCCGAAGCGGGCTCCGATCCGGCCGGGATGCAGACCACGGCCGTCAAGGACGGCGACGAGTGGGTGATCAATGGCACCAAGAACTGGATCTCGAATCTCGGCGTGGCCGACTTCTACGTGACCTTCGCCGTCACCGACCGTGAGAGCAAACGGATCACCGCCTTCGTAGTCGAGGCCGACCGCCCCGGCTTCAGCGTCGGCAAGCTCGAGCACAAGCTCGGCATCCGCGCCTCGCCGACGGGCCAGCCGATCTTCGAGGACGTGCGAGTGCCGCAGGAGAACGTGATCGGCGAGGTCGGTCGCGGCCTGCGCGTAGCGCTCGGCACGCTCGAGCGCACACGCCTCGGTGCCGCCGCGCAGGCGGTCGGCATCGCCCAGGGCGCCACCGACTATGCGATCGCCTACGCGCGCGAGCGCAAGCAGTTCGGCCGCCCGATCGGCGATTTCCAGGGCATTGAGTTCAAGCTCGCCGACATGGAAATCAAAACGGCGGCGGCGCGCGAGCTGCTCTACAAGGCATGCGCGATGGCCGACCAGGCTCATCCGCTGCGGGCCAAGTACTCCTCGATGGCCAAGGTGTTCTGCTCTGACACGGCGATGGCGGTCACCGTCGAGGCCGTGCAGGTGCTGGGCGGCTACGGTTATGTCAAGGAGTATCCGGTTGAGCGGATGATGAGAGACGCCAAGATCACCCAGATTTATGAGGGCACCAACGAGATCCAGCGGGTCGTGATCGCCCGCACGCTGAAGTAGCGGTTCGGATGTCTGGCTCGGGGTCGCCACGCGCCTGGAGCCACGCTGGTCGTGTTGGGGTTGCCGCGTTGTCCGCCTCGGTTGTAGGCGTTCTTGTGCTTGTCGCAAGTCAGGGCCTGAGCACGGTCTCGCTGGTCAGAGCGGTTGAGGAGATCGTGCTCGGCGTCGCTTTCGTTGCCGTGCTCAGCGGCGCTTTCGCATTCCTGGCCGTGCGACTGGGCAACTGGCGCAACCCCGAATCGGAGCTTGAGTTCGAAGAGCTGGTGCGCCACTCCGAGGAGCTCGCGCGCGAAGGTCTGACAGTAGACCCAGACGAATCGGAATTCATGGCGCTCGACCCGCTCGACGATGCCGACTTCGAAGAGCTGGTGCGCGACGCGCTCGACGATCTGCCGGACCTGCTGCGAAACGCGCTCGCGCACGTCGCGGTCGTGATCTCCGACGGCGGCCGCGCTCACGGCGCCTACGGCCTATATCAAGGGGGGACGGTCGCGCGCGAGGACGTGCATGATCGCATCGTGATCTTCCGCGACACGCTGCGCCGCGACTTCGGTCACGACCCCGATCTGCGGCGCTCTCAAGTCACGCGCACGGTCCGCCACGAGCTCGCTCATCACGTCGGCTTCGACGAGTTGGGCGTCTCGAGGCTCGATCTGTAGTCTCCGCGGTCCCCCGGTCCCCAAACCAAGGAGATTGCCCCAAATGGCTGAAGCTGTGATCGTCGATGCCGTGCGCACGCCCATCGGGCGCGCCGTCAAGGGTTCGCTGAAGACCGTGCGCGCCGACGACCTCGCGTCGATCCCCCTGAAGGCTTTGATCGAGCGCAACCCCAAGGTCGAGCAGACCTCGATCGGCGACGTGATGATGGGCTGCGGCTACGGCGAGGGCGAGCAGGGCTACAACGTCGCGCGCATCGCCAGCCTGATCGCCGGCCTCGACTACCACGTCCCCGGAACCACCGTCAACCGCTTCTGCGCCTCCTCGCTGCAGACGATCCGGATGGCTTTCCACGCGATCAAAGCGGATGAGGGCGACACCTACATTTCCGCCGGCGTCGAGGCGGTCTCGCGCGCCGGTCGTGGCAGCGCCCAGTTCGAGTTTCACCCGCTCGTGGACGGTTCGCCCGGGTCGCTTTACAACGTCTACATCCCGATGGGCATGACGGCGGAGAATGTGGCCGAGGAACGCAAAGTCAGCCGCGAGGCTCAGGACGAGTGGGCATTGATCTCCCAGACGCGCGCGGTGGCGGCGCAAGCCAGCGGCCACTTCGACAAGGAAATCATCCCAGTCACGGTCGCCGCTCACAAAGACGTCGACAAGGAAGGCAACGAGATCGACGTCCCCGAGACGGTTGTCACCAAGGACGATGGCCCGCGTCCCGGCACGACGATCGAGAAGCTTGCGTCGCTGCCACCAGTGTTCAAGGAGGGCGGCACGGTCACCGCCGGTAATGCCTGTCCGCTCAACGATGGCGCCGCCGCTGTGCTGGTGATGTCTGAAGAGAAGGCATCGGCACTTGGCCTTGAGCCGAAGGCGCGGATCATCGCCTCGACCGTCGTCGCGATCCGCCCGGAGATCATGGGCGTTGGCCCGATCCCGGCGATCAAAGCGCTGCTGGAGAAGACCGGCAAGAAAATCGAGGACATCGATGTGGTGGAGATCAACGAGGCCTTCGCCGCGCAGATCGTCCCCTGCATGGCCGAGCTCGGCATCGCCGAGGAGCAGCTCAACCCGTTCGGTGGAGCGATCGCGCTCGGTCACCCGTTCGGGATGACCGGCGCACGGATCATGACCACCTTGCTCAACAACTTGGAGACCAAGGGCGGCAAGTTCGGCATCGAGTCGATGTGCGTCGCCGGGGGTATGGGCATGGCGATGTTGGTGGAACGCCTGTGAGCGATCGAATCGCAAAGATCGAATTGCAAAGCGACAAGGGGACTTTCAGATGAAGAAGACTGGTGTGTTGGTTGTCGGGATGGTGTTGGCGACGGCGGCGCTCGCCGCGCTAGCGCTTGCCGCCGGCGCGCAGCCGATCGCGCGCGCAAGCGCGTGCGTGTTTGGCAAAGAGGCACGTGGCTGCAAGCTCAACGGGACCGGCTACGGCGATTTCAAATCGCATCTGATCGTCGGCTTCCCGTCGTCATCGAAGGCCGAACTGTCGATCCCGGTGTCGCAGATCTGCCCGCAGGTCAGCGAAGAAGTCAGCATCTTCGCCAACGGCAAAGGCGCGGTCAAGATCGGATCATCGATCAAATTCTCGGGCAAAGCCGCGATCAAGTCGGAGACGACGACGGCCCCGGTCTCCTCGTCGATGGTGAAGTCCGCCAAGGTGACGGCGACGTTGACGCTGACCAACGCCAAAGCGGCCAAATTGTCCGGTAAGGCTGAAGTCACGCTGCAGAGCGGCGCCAAGTGCAGCAAGAAATTGCCGAGCAAACTGTCGCGCATCCTCGGGGGCTGAGCGGCGCTCCCTTAGCGCTGAGCGGCGCTTCATTAGCGAAGCCCTATCGTCCGCCGGCGTTCGAGCCGGCGGACGCGCTCGGTCTCAGCGCGGTGGCATCCGCAGCGCCCCGTCGAGGCGGATGACCTCGCCGTTGAGCATGCGGTTCTCGACCATGTGGCAGGCAAGCTCGGCGTACTCCGCCGGGCTGCCGAGTCGCTGCGGGAAGGGCACACCGGCGCCCAGCTTCTGCCTGGCTTCCTCGGGCAAGGCAGCCAGCAGGGGAGTATCGAACAGGCCCGGGGCGATCGTGTTGACGCGGATCCCCTGCTGGGCGAGGTCACGCGCCGCGGGCAGCGTCATGCCGACGATGCCGCCCTTGGAAGCCGAGTAGGCGATCTGGCCGATCTGGCCATCGAAGGCGGCGACGGAGGCGGTATTGACGCACACCCCGCGTTCGCCGTCCTGCAGCGGCGCCGCGGCGATCATCGCTGTGGCGGCCAGGCGCAGCACGTTGAAGGTGCCGATCAGATTGATCTGGATCGTCGTCTCAAACGGCAGCAGCGGGTGCGGACCCTTGGAGCCGGCGACCTTCTGCGCCCAGCCGATGCCGGCGCAGCAGATGGCAATGCGCAGGCCGCCGTCGACGGCCGCGGCTCGCTCGACGGCTGCTTGGACCTGGTCCTCCTCACGCACATCGCAGGCGACGAACTCGATCCCAAGCTCGCTGGCGAGCGCCTGACCCTTCTCGGCGTTGAGGTCGGCGATCGTCACGGTCGCGCCGCGCTGGTGCAGCAGCCGGGCGCTTGCCTCGCCCAGCCCGGAGGCGCCGCCGATGACGAGCGCTGAGCTTCCCTCGATCTGCATCGAGCGAGAGCCTATAAGGAAGCGGGTCGCGACAGACTCAGCGCGAACAGCTCGTCCGGATCGGTCAGCCAGCTCGCGAGCACCAGGCCGGCCGCGGCAAGGTCATCGCTGACACGGTCGCGGGTGAACTTGGCGCTGATCTCGGTTCGCATCTCCTCGCCTTGCTCGAAGCGCACCGACAGCCCCAGGTCGGCAACCGTGGTGGTGTGGGCGCGCCGCGCGCGCAAGCGCATCTCGATCCACTCGTGCTCGGAGTCAAACAGCGCGACGTGCTCGAAATCATCTGGGTCGAAATCGGCGTCCAGCTCGCGATTGAGCACGCGCAACAGGTTGCGGTTGAACTCGGCCGTAACCCCCTCGGCGTCGTCGTAGGCCTGGGTGAGCACCTTGGGATCCTTGACCAAGTCGGTCCCCATCAGCAGGTGGTCCTCTGGACCCAGCAACTGCGCGATCTCGCGCAGGAAGCGGCGTCTGCTGCCGGGGGGGAAGTTGCCGATCGTGCCGCCGAGGAAGACCACCAGCCGCGGCCCCTCCGCTGCCGGCACGCGATCGAGGTGCCGTTCGAAGTCACCGATCACACCGTGCACATGCAGCCCGGGATACTCGCTGGTCAGCTCCGCGGCGCATGCGCGCACCATCTGCTCGGTCACGTCGACCGGCACGTAGCGTGTAAGCGTGCCGGCCGCGTCCAGCGCGTCGAGCAGCACGCGCGTCTTGGCGGCTGTGCCAGAGCCGAGCTCGACTAGCTCGGCGGCGCCGGTTGCGGCGGCGATCTGCTTGGCGTGGTCCTGCAGGATCGCGCGCTCGGTGCGCGTCGGGTAGTACTCGGGCAACTCGCAGATGCGATCGAACAGCTCCGCCCCGCGCGAGTCGTAGAAGTGCTTGGGCGGCAGCTCCTTGAACGGCTTGGTCAGCCCGTCGAGCACGTCGTCAGCCAGCGAGCGCGCTTCGCCCTCGTGCAGGTAGGAGTCGATCGTGATCGTGGCCGCGTCCGCGTCGGCGCGCTCGGGATCGATCACGGGCTCCATCAACTCACGTCCCTGACCAGGCGCACGCCAGCAAAGATCTGATCGCGGATCGGCAGATCCCAGTTGCGGAAGGTGAGCGTCTTCACACGCGGGTGGGTCGCCCACGAGCCGCCGCGCAACACCTTGTAGTCGTGGCCGAAGAACACTTCGGAGTACTCGCGGTAGGGATGAGCCACGAAGCCGGGATACCCGTCGAAGTCGCTGCTCGTCCACTCCCAGACCTGCCCGAGCGAGTCGAGCGCACCGAGCGCGGCGGCCTTCTCCCACTCGGCCTCGGTGGGCAGTCGCGCCCCTCGCGAGCGCGCGAACTGCTCCGCTTCGTGCCAACTCACGTGGCAGACCGGCCTCGCCGGCGCTCCGTCGCTCGCGGCCGAAGCGCCCGCGGCCGCCCATTCGGCGTTGCTGACCGGCAGGCGCGCGATCTGGAAGGACTCGACGTGGACCGAGTGCCGCGGCCGCTCGTTGTCATAAGCGAAGCCGCCGGCGCCTGCGCCCATCTCAAACGCTCCGGCAGGCACCTCGATCCAAGCCTGTGTGCCCTCCATCTCCGCGAGCGTCGGCTCGCCGCCCCCCAACAGCCCGCCCAGCGCCATCGCCTGGCGCATCGTCTCGGTGTGCTGCAGCTCGTGGCGCAGCACCAGCTCATAGATCGTGCCGTCGCCAAGTCCCCCGGTCGCCAGCGCCCGCACCGCGCGCTCGCGCACGTCGTGCAGGTACTCGCGAGCGCCCGGAGGATCGAGCAGCTCGATCTCGCCTCTGAGCGCGCGTGGCGTCTCAAACGCGTCGTACATCTCCGCCAGCTCCGGCCGCAGCAGCTCGAGCCCGCCGTGGCGATGGCACAGCCACAGATCCTCGTAGGCGGCGATGTGCGCCAGATCCCACACGAGCGGGCTCATGATCGGTGAGAATGGGCGACTCAGCTGAGCGTCGTCGAGGTGCGCGACCAGCTCGAGCGTCCGCCGCCTGACCGTGTCAAGCGCCGCGAGCGCCTCCTCCGTGTCTGCCGGGAGGGCGGTTGGAGCGATGGTGTCGCTGGAAGCGAACGCTGCCATGGCTTCGCCCGCCACTGTAGAGGGTCCGGGCTGTCGTCCCCGTGTCAGGGCGTCATCGTCTCGGCGCCTTGCAGCGCGGGACCGTAGGTGGGGTCGCGCAAAAGCGACTGCCTGATGCCCTCGCCGAGGATCCCGCTCTCGCCGCGTGAGGCGCCGAGGATCGTCCATTCGCGTTCGTGTCCGTCGCCGTCGCGCCGTCGCGCGCGCAACCCGCCGTCGCCGCGCCGCAGGCCGATCCGCTGTCCCGAGGAGGTCGCGATCGCCACGCTCTCGAGACCCCTGATCTCCTGCTCTGGGGCGGGTTCCAGCTGGATCGCGATCTCGCGCTCGCCGTGGCCGGCGCGGCCGGCGAGCCCGCCGCCGGCGCTGTGCAGCCGGCTCAGCTCCCAGCCCAGCCGCGAGCCAAGCCAGCCGACGCTCAGCAGCGCGGCCACGGTCGAGTCGGGGTGGTAGCGCACCGACACGCTCTCGATTCGCTCCAGCTCGGGGCGCATCGCCGGCGAGTCAAACGCGGCGGCGATGCGCTCGCGCCAGGGGATGCTGCGCAGCCAGGCCAGATCGACCACGTAGGCTCTGCCGCGCAGCTCGCAGGCGCGCGCGACGGCGTCGCGCCAGGACGGCTCGTCAAGCGAATCGATCAGCACGCTCTGCGCGAGCGCGAGCAGCTCGTCGACCGCCTCCGGATGCCCATGCGGCGACCACAGCAGCGTCGCCAGGTCCGTCACCATCAGCGGATCGACGATCGTGACCAGATCGTCCAGGTGGCGCGCGCCGATCTCCACGGTGACCGTCTCGCGCATCAGCCCGATCTCGCCGGCGGACGGCTCGCTGTCGGTGGAGACGACCGCCCGCGCGTCCAGTCGCGGCCGCTTCGGGTCATAGGAGAGCACCACCAGGCGCGAGGCGTGATAGCGCCCGACCCCCGCCAGCCGGTTGGCGACTTCGCCCGCGTATCCGCTCTCCACGAACGCCACCATGTTCAGCGCCCGCGCCGGCGCCAGCCCGCCGTTTTCGGAGTGGCGCTGCTTGACCAGCTCGCGCAGGGCCGCTTCGATCGCGTCGGGGGTTGTGCCCTCGGCGCTCCAGACGGCGTCGGAGAGGCTCAGATCGCCCGCCACGACTGGTCGTCCACCAGGATCTGCGCGGCCTCCTCGGGTCCCTGGGAGCCCGCCTCGTACTGCGGCAGGCGCCGCGGATGCTGCTCCCACGCTTTGACGATCGGATCGCAGATTCGCCACTGCGCCTCGACCTCGTCGTCGCGGGTGAACAGCGTTGCGTCGCCGCGCATGGCGTCGGTGATCAGCCGCTCGTAGGCCTCTGGGGACTGCGAGAGGAAGGCCGTGCCGTACAGGAACTCCATGTGCACGGGCCGGATCACCATCCTCGACCCGGGGATCTTCGCCCCCAGCCGCAGCGACACCCCCTCGTTGGGCTGCAACGTCAGGATCAGCTGGTTGGGCAGTACCCCCAGCGACCCGTCCTGGCTGAAGGTGAGATGGGGCACGGGCTTGAGCGTCACCGCGATCTCGGTCACTTTGCGCGCCAGTCGCTTGCCGGTGCGTAGGTAGAACGGCACGCCCGCCCAGCGCCAGTTGTCGACGTGCAGCCGCAGCGCGGCGAATGTCTCGGTGCTGGAGTCGGCCGGGATGCCGTCCTCTTCCAGGTAGCCGGGGACGTCCTCGCCGCCGGCGTGCCCCTTCGCGTACTGGGCTCTGACCGCCATCGCGTCGACTTCGTCCTCGCTTGGCGCCGCGATCGACTGCAGCACCTTGACCTTCTCGTTGCGCACCTCATCCGCAGTGAAGCTGACCGGCGGCTCCATCGCGACATGGCAGAGCAGCTGCAGCATGTGGTTCTGGATCAGGTCGCGCAGGGCGCCGGCGTGGTCGTAGTAGCCGGCGCGGGTGCCGATGCCGATGTCCTCGGCGGCGGTGATCTGGACCTGGTCGATGTAGTTGCGGTTCCACAGCGGCTCGAACATGCCGTTGGCAAACCGGAACGCCATCATGTTCTGGACGGTCTCCTTGCCCAGGTAGTGGTCGATGCGGAATACCTGTTGCTCCTCGAACACGCCGAGTACCCGCTTGTTCAGGTCGCGGGCCTCCTCGAGCGTTGTGCCGAACGGCTTCTCGATGATCACGCGAACGTCGGCTCCCTCGTGGCTCTCGAGCCCTTGTTTGCCGAGCGCCTCGACGATTACCGGGAAGAAGGCGGGCGCCGTCGATAGATAGAACGCGCGGCCCAGCGGCTCGCCGGCGTGCTCCTGAAAATGGTCGAGCACCTTTTCAAGGCGCGCATAGACCTTGGTGTCATCGAAGGTGCCGGGTACGTACTTGACGTGCTCGAGTAGTCGGCGGAGCACCTCCTCGTCCGGCTTCCGCCGCGAGAATTGCCGGATTGCCTGCTCGCAGTCGGAGCGATAGTCCTCATGCTCCTTTTCGCGGCGCGCGACACCGATCAAGTGAAAACGCTCCGGCAGCGCCCCATCGTGGGCGAGGTTGTAGAGCGCCGGCAGTAGCTTGCGCCGAGCCAAGTCGCCCGTGGCGCCGAAGATGACAAGCGTGGTTGGAGCTACCGGCAGGCGCTCCAAGCCGGCCGTGAGCGGGTTCTCCGCCTCGACGGCCACAGCTGTCACGGCTTGGACGCCCCTCGCTTGGGCGCCGCCTTGACGGCATGGCCGCCGAACTGGTTGCGTAGTGCGGCTAGCACGCGGTGAGCGAACTCCCCGTTCCCGCGCGAGGAGAAGCGCTCGTACAGCGAGGCCGTGATCACGGGCGTCGGCACATCTTTGTCGGTCGCCTCGGCGATCGTCCAGCGTCCCTCGCCGGAATCGTCGGTCCACCCCTCGATCTTCTGCAGCTCGTTGCCGTCGGCTTCAAACGCGCGCGCGGCCAGTTCGCACAGCCACGAGCGCACTACCGACCCCTGGTTCCAAAGGTGGGCGATCTTGGCGTTGTCGAGCTCGTACTCGCTCTTGTCGAACACGTCGAAGCCCTCGGCATAGGCCTGCATCAGCCCGTACTCGACGCCGTTGTGCACCATCTTCACGTAGTGCCCCGCGCCGGGCCCGCCGAAGCGCATCCAGCCGCGCTCCCCAAGCGCAGCCTTGCTGTCCTCGCTGGTCGGCGGTGCGAGCACGTCGAGGATGGGGGAGAGGCGCTTAACGGCGGGGCTGGGACCGCCCACCATCATGCAATAGCCGACTTCAAGCCCCCAGACGCCGCCCGAGACGCCGACGTCGACGTACTGGATGCCTTCCTTGGCCAGATCCTTGGCTCGGCGCTTGTCATCGGTCCACTTGGAGTTACCGCCGTCGATGATCGTGTCGCCGCGGTCAAGCAGCTTGGCGAGCTTGCGCACAGTCTGCTCGGTGGGATCGCCGGCGGGCACCATGATCCAGACCATCCGCGGCGGCGCGAGCTTCTTGACCAGGTCGGCCAGCGAGCTTGCGCTGCGAGCGCCGTTCTTTGCCGCCAGCGCGACTGCCTTCTTGTCGAAGTCGAACGCCACCACGCCGTGCTCGGAGTCGCGCCGGATGCGGTGAACCATGTTCCCGCCCATCTTGCCCAGTCCGACGAAGCCGATCTCGCTCATCAGCCTGTGATCCTAGCTTGGCCTTCGCTCGTGTAGGTTTTCGACCGCGATGAACGACTCGAGCCGCCCTGACCGCAATCTCGCGCTCGAGCTCGTCCGTGTAACCGAGTTCGCGGCGCTCGCCGCCGCGCCGCTGGTGGGCATGGGCGACAAGGAGGCAGCCGATCAGGCTGCGGTAGACGGCATGCGCTACGCGCTGCATTCGGTCGCGATGGACGGGACCGTCGTGATTGGCGAGGGCGAGAAGGACGAGGCGCCGATGCTCTACAACGGCGAGCGCATCGGCGACGGCTCGCCGCCGCAGGTAGACATCGCCGTCGATCCGCTCGAGGGCACGACGTTGGCCGCGCACGGGATGCCTTCGGCCTTGGCGGTGATAGCGCTCTCTGAGAAGGGCACGATGTTCGATCCCGGGCCGTGCGTCTATATGGAGAAGATGGCGGGCCCGCCGGAGATGGCCGACCTGCTCGACCTGGACCGACCGCTGGCCGAGACGGTCAAGCTGATCGCCGCACGCAAGGGCCATCCGATCGGCGATGTGATGGTGGTCGTGCTCGACCGCCCCCGCCACGAGGCCGGCATCCGTGAGATCCGCGAAGCCGGCGCGCGCGTGCGCCTGATCGCCCACGGCGACGTCTCAGCCGCGCTACTGGCGGTCACCGAGCGCTCGAAGGTCGATCTGCTGTGGGGGATCGGGGGCACGCCGGAGGGCGTCATCTCTGCCGCCGCGATCAAGTGCCTCGGCGGTCAGTTGCTCGGTCGTCTGTGGCCGCGCGACGAGGACGAGCGCAAGGCCGCCCTGGAGGCAGGTTATGACCTGGAGCGCGTGCTCGACCGCGACGACTTGGTCTCCGGGGACGATGTCTTCTTCTCGGCCACGGGCATCACCGACGGCGATGTCTTGCAAGGAGTGCGCTACCCCTCGGCCGGTGGCGCGACGACAGAATCGCTGGTGACGCGCTCGCGCTCGGGGACCGTGCGGCGCATTCGCGCCACGCACGATCGCGCCAAGCTGCGCGCGCTCGGCGGCGACGGTCGCTTCGGCTAGGGCCGCCGCGTCGGAGTCAGCGCTCCGATCTTCGACTCCGCCAGGTCCAGGCGCGCCAGCGAGCGCAGGAAGCCGTTGGTCACGAACAGGTGGATCCGCGCCTGGGTGGCGTTATAGAAGCGCCGGCCAAACCCTGAGGCGATCGCCGGGTGGAAGTTGGCCACCTCCACCTCGATCCGGATCCGTGCCTGGTCTTCGTCGCTCTCGGCTGTATCGGCGGTCCGGTCCTGACTGTCGGGCGCGTCCTCACCGAAGTTCTCAGCGGGTAGGCGGCGCACTTCGATGCGCAAATGCCCGTGGCCTCCGCGACCGCTGCGCGCGACCAGCAACCCTCGCTTTATCCGCCAGCGCACGACGCCGCGCTCTGTGTCCAGCTCGTATTCGGGGGCGTCGAAGCTGAGCAGCGTCAGCGGCCGTGCCAGCAGCACAACCGAGCGCTCGGATTCGCTGTAGAGCACCCGTACCAGGCCAAGCGTGACACGCGTCAGAAAACGCCAGTAGGTGCGCGCCAGTCGCTCCAGATGCATGGGGGTCCACAGTTCTCGCAACGCTGCCTGCGGTAGCGTCAGCTCGGCCGTCTGCACTGAGCGCGTTGCGCCGCTTGTAGGGTCTTCGCTGGTGCGGTCAACGAGCCGTGAGACGGTCGCGATCTTCGGCCCTCGACGCATGTCGGTGTACAGGCTATATGTGCGTAAAGCCCAAGCCCCGAGCTGCCGATTAGGCGCGTCGTGTCCTTCGTCGGTGATATCACCCCGCTGTGAGCGACGAAGCTGATCGGGGTGGCTCGGAGACCGAGCGCCTGCAGCGGGTGGCAAGAGCGGCGCGCGAGCTGAGCGATGCTCTATGGGACTCCTTGCAGCATGAGCTCTCGGAGGCATCTTCCGAGCGCGTGCGCGCGCTGGCGCAGCGATTGGGTGAGGTCTCATCGACCGTCGCGCTGCTGCTCGGCGAGCATAAGCCGCCGATACCGCCGGCGGGGACAGCGCCCGTCACAGCCTCGGAGCCGGCCCAACCAGATGAAGGTGGGCAGCCCTCCACCGAGCGACGCCGGCCGCCGGAGCCGGTGCTTCCGCCCAAACCGTATGTCGGCTTCGCCCCGGGTTTTGATGAGCGCTCAGAGCAGCCGCTCGTCGACGAGCGCAAGCCGGCGACCGTCATGCCGTTTGCGCCGCCCGCGCGTGGCGAGTCCGAGCAGTCGGAGATCGAGATTCGCGACGCTCGTAGCGAGGAAGGCTCGGCCGCGTGGATCTCCTCCGTCGGTCGCATGCTTGCCCGCCATCACGAGGACTATCTCCCCTTTGCCGTGCTTTTGATCGAGATCGTCGACGTTGCGCATCTGGAGCGCTCGGAGACGCCGCACGACCTGCACGGCATCGTCGCGCAGGTCGAGAGCGCACTGGGACGAGGCATGCGCGCCACCGACGAGCTTTCGCGCGAGACGCTGGGGCGCTACTGGTTGCTGGCGCCAGACACCAATGGAACAGGTGCGCGGATGCTCGCCGAACGGCTCGCCCGCCTGGTGCGAGGCTCGGCCTCGCACCGCGATGTGCCGATGGAGGTCGCGATCGGCATCTCCGTCTGTCCGGAGGATGGCACCGACGCCCCAGCCTTGGCGGCGCACGCTGACCTTGGCGTCTACTCTGCACGCGCGATGGGGCGCTCGATCGCGCACAGCGAGCCGCCGCCACGATAAGTCACTTGAGAAGTCGCTCTTTGCGCGACTAGGGGGCTGAGGTGCCGCCGGCCGCCATAGCTTCGGGGCTCGGCTTTTCTTCGATCGGCGCGCCGAGGTTGGGCGTGTTGGCGGTCTCGCCGACGATCTTCGTCTTGACCCGGACGGTTTCGGTGACCGTCAGTGCAGTCGCGGCGCCGGCGGTCAGGTCCCAGACGGCGCCGTTTTTCGCGTATGGCCCACGGTCGATCACAGGCACCGTCAGTTTGTGGCCTTTGTAGTTGACGAGCACGAGCGTGCCACAGGGAAGTGTGCGCGAGGCGACGCCGAGCACGACCGGCGTCATCGTCTGACCGCAGGCTGTCTTCTGTCCGTAGAAGCCGGGCCCGAACCAGGTGGCGATCTGCGGCTTTGAGGTCTTGCTCTGAGCCTGGCCTGAGCTCGTCCCGCCAGTAGCGGTGCTCGCCAGCGCGGCTGTGGCTGGGCAGCCGATCGCAGCGCAGAGCGCTGCTGCGGCAAGGGTGCGTGAAAGCTTGTTCGCGGGCGTAAGGCTCATCTGTGTTTGCGCCTACGGGGTGAGCTGACGGGCTCGCGCTGGTTGTTGCGCTACAGCCGCTGCGGTGCGGCCGATTCGCCCCCGCGGCCCGCTTTCGCGGACTGCATTGGGTCCCCCGCCCCCGACGAACTGCGTCGTCGGAACTCGGCGTGGCAGCGAGTATACAGGCTCGGCTTGCGCTAGATTGCCGCGCCGAGAAGGACCGGCACCGGCGGACTCAGGGCCGGCGGAAGATCGACAGCGCGTCCTTGACCAGCCGCCCGCTGGCACTCGCCCCAAGGCCTGCCAGCTCCCCGAATATGTCGGCGATCGACTCCATCAGCTCGCCGCCGCTGGGCGGATGCACCGTGTTGCCGAGCTCGATCTCCTCCTCGGGCTCGTAGCCTTGCTTGGGCGCGTGTTCTTCGGACTTGGCGGGTGCTCTTAGCTTCGCCGCCGCTCGCTTGACGGGCCTTTTCGCAGTCGCTGCCTTCGGCTTGGCCTTCGGGGCTACCTTGGGCTTCGCGCTCGTCCGTGTCTTTGGCTTGGCCTTAGCGGCTGTCTTGGCTTCACCCTGCTTGGCTTTGGGGGCCGATGAGGCTGTCTCCGACTTTGCCCGTGCTCGCGCGGCCTCGCGTCGTGCGCTCGTCCGCTGGGGCCTCGTGCGGGGCAGTCCTGCAAGCACCCCTACCAACGGCTCCGCCGTCGGTGCCGGCGTAGTCTCTGGGTCGTTTGCCTGCTCAGGCGTCATCTAACCGGCATCATCGCGCAAGCGGCGTTAGGATGATGTCTACATCGGAGTCGTAGCATCGGGAGGGCTTCGCCCGTAACCCCGGCTAACGTAATCCTCGAGCAGTATCCGCCTGGCCCCCGACATGGGTGTGCGGGCCTTTAGCGGAGTCCCCGACGGAAACGGAAGAACGCATGTCAGTGGTCGAACTGCAGGAGCTGGAAGAGGTCAAGAACCTGCTCACCAAGGGTCAGCAGGTGGGAGTGCTCACATTCGCGGAGATCTCTACCGCAACCTCCGATCTGGATCTCGATGAGACCGACGTTGAGGAGCTGCACGGCTATCTCGAGAAATCCGAGATCGAGCTTGTAGAGGACATCGATCCGGCCACCGCCGCCGGCTCGCAGGTCGAACGCGCGCCCGATAAGCGCGGGCGGCGCAAGGCCAAGACGGCCTTGGACCTCAAGCCGGACATGACGACCGACTCGCTGCAGCTGTTCCTCAAGGACATCGGCAAGGTGCGCCTGCTGACCGCCCAGGAGGAGGTCGATCTGGCCAAGCGGATCGAGCGCGGCGACCTGGACGCCAAGCAGAAGATGGTCGAGTCAAACCTGCGCCTGGTCGTCTCGATCGCCAAGAACTACCGCAATCAGGGCCTGCCCTTCCTCGACCTGATCCAGGAGGGGACGCTCGGGCTGGTGCGCGCGGCGGAGAAGTTCGACTACCGCAAGGGCTTCAAGTTCTCCACCTACGCAACCTGGTGGATCCGCCAGGCGATCGCTCGCGCCCTGGCCGACAAGGCGCGCACGATCCGCATTCCCGTGCACGTGGTCGAGAAGCTCAATAAGATCGGCCGAGCCGAGCGCAAGCTCGTCACCGAGCTCGGCCGCGAGCCCACCGCTGATGAGATCGCCGAGGTCACGGGGATCGATCCCGAAGAGGTCGACTCGATCAAGCGCTCCGCCCAGGCTCCGGTATCGCTCGAGAAGCCGGTGGGCGATGAGGAGGAGTCCGAGTTCGGGCAGTTCATCGCCGACGAGCGCGCCGAGTCGCCGTATGAGCGCGCCGCGGAGATCCTCACCAAGGAGGCGCTGCGCGAGGCGCTCGAGAATCTCTCTTACCGCGAGCGCCGTGTGCTCGAGCTTCGTTACGGCCTCGGAGGCGAGCACCCGCGCACGCTCGACGAGGTCGGACGCACGTTCAACGTCACACGCGAGCGCATCCGCCAGATCGAGAATCAGTCGCTGAAGAAGCTGCAATCGCTGGCCGAGGCGCAGAAGCTGCGCGACGTCGCCTGACGGTTCGCTCAAGCACGGCGCGCCGCGCGCCGATGCTTCAAGCATGTTCGACGTTCACGCCGCCCTGCGCGAGCTGGTTGCCCGCGACGGGTCAGACCTGCACCTGAAGGTCGACTCCGCGCCGCTGTTTCGCGTTCAGGGCGAGCTGGCGCCCGAGCCCGGTGTGGAGCCGCTCAGCGAGCAGGACACTGAAGACGCGCTGCACGCGCTGCTGCACGACCAGACCAAGCTGAAGGAATTCGGCGAGGAGCATGAGGTCGACTTCTCCTTTGAAATTGAGGGCGTCGCGCGCTTTCGCGTCAATGCTTTCCGTCAGCGGGGCCTCATCTCAATGGCCTGCCGAGCGATCCCGGCGAATATCTCCACGATCGAGCAACTGGCTCTGCCCGAAGTGGTGCGCGACCTGGCCGAGGAAGAGCGCGGGATCGTGCTGCTCACCGGCACCACCGGCTCGGGCAAGTCGACAACGCTCGCGGCGATGATCGACCACATGAACACGACGATGAAAAAGCACATCGTCACGATCGAGGACCCGATCGAGTTCGTGCACAAAGACAAGCTTTCTGTCATCAACCAGCGCGAGGTCGGCATGGACACCAAGTCCTTCGAGCGCGCCCTACGTCGCGTCCTGCGCCAGGACCCCGATGTGATTCTGGTGGGGGAGATGCGCGACGAGGAGACCGTGCGCACGGCGCTCTCAGCCGCTGAGACGGGACACCTTGTGCTCTCCACCGTCCACACGGTCGACGCCACCGAGTCGATCAACCGCCTGCTCGACTTCTTCCCGCCCCACCAGCACAACCAGGCGCGCTCGATGATCGCCGGCACGATCAAGGGCGTCATCTCTCAGAGGCTCGTGCCCGGAGCGAACGGCGGGCGCGTGGCGGTGTGCGAGATCCTGCGCATGACCGGGCGCGTGCACGACATGATCAAGGACCCCGAGATGACGGGCAAGCTTGGCGAGGCGATCTCCTCAGGCGGCTTCTATGGGATGCAGACTTTCGACCAGGCGCTCTATCACCACGTCACGGCCGGGCGCGTGAGCGAGCAGGAGGCCATGCGCGTAGCCTCCAACCCGAGCGACTTCAAGCTGCTGCTACAGGCCGAAGGTCGCCAGGGCACGACGATGGAGGATGTGGCGCAAGCGCAGGAACGACGCGAAGGCCAGGACGCACCAACCCCCGCGGCTGCCTGACACCTTCTCGCTGTCACCGGCGGATCCACTTCAATTGGTAAAGTAACGGTTGAAATGGCCGCTGACGACACGTGCCCTGTCTGCCGCACCGCCGAGATCGTGTGTGGCAAGTGGACGCTGCTGCTCGTGCGCGACTTGGCCGAGGGCCGCTCGCGCTTCTGTGAGTTGGAACGCTCGCTGGCCGGTATCAGTCCGCGTACGCTCTCGTTGCGCCTGCGGGCGCTCGAGGACGAGGGTATCGTCGAGCGCCACACTCACGCCGAGGTGCCGCCGCGCGTTGAGTACGCGCTGACCGAGAAGGGTATGGCGCTGCTGCCGATCGTTGAAGATATGCGCTCCTACGGCGAGCGCTGGCTCGGGCTCGACTGCGTGGACGCGGCCAAGGCAGCGCTTGGCGGCGAGCTCGTGATCGCCTGACCCGAGTGCGGTCAGGACAGCTTCGGCGGGCCGGTGGCGCTCGCTCGTCGTGGCAGCGCAATAGGGCCTGCGCCGGCAGGAGCGCAGCGTCCTTCGGCGAAGTCTGCGACTCGTGCGCTCGATTCAGCTTCAGGCGTCCCTGACGGCCTTCATCGAACAGGCAGCGGCCCGGCTGCACGCCGATGTGCTCGATGGGCAGGAGGTGCCATTTGAGCTCGAGACTCGCAGCGCCCGTATGCGCGGAGCCTCGCTCTACTGCTACCGCCCCCTGACCCATCGCTTCATCGCCGAGCGCTTCGCCGAGCTGCGCCGTCTTGACACCTACGAGCCCGCGCTCGCCCAACTGCGGTGCTGCGACACGCTCGAGCGTTACCTGCTCGCACGCGGCGTTGAAGCCCCGCCGCGCGGTGAGCGCCAT
>DASTPN010000117.1:0-9306 GCA_035719985.1 Solirubrobacteraceae bacterium
ATCAGCGAGCGGCGCATGCAAAAGCTGATGGAGGGCTCTGGCGACGCATCTACCGGCGTGGCGGGCAAGTTCGGCGAGTTGCTGGCCACCATCCAAGCGGGCGAGTGGTGCGAGCAGCAGGCCTCGCTGATGCGCGCCTACGCCTTCGGCATTCTCGACCCCGACGGCGAGCGTCACGCCTTGGCGGTTGCGCACACGCGTGAGTGTCCGGCCTGTCGCGCCCACGTGGCGGCCCTGCGCGGCCTGGCCTCGGTGCTGCCGCCGCTGCCATTTGCGCTGCCGCTACGAGGTGGAGGTGCCGCCGGTGCTCGGCGGGCGTCTGGCCGGGGTGGTCAGACCGTGGCACGGACCGCGCGTGGACGCGGTGCGTGGGCGGTCCGCTCGGCGTCGCGCTTGCGGGGAGCGCTTGGCGGCGCCTCGCTGCCAGTCAAGATCGCCGTGACCGGCGTGCTGCTGATCGGAGCCGGCTCCGCCTACCTGGCGGCGCGACCGTCGCCTTCGCCGGCGCATGGGCGGGTTCTCCGGACAGCGGTCTCATCGCCGAGCGCCGGGCACGCGCTATCGGTTTCGCGTCGGCGGGGAAGAGCACATACGGCCGCCCGCCGTGTGGTCCCAAAGCGTCGTCGAGCGGCGGTCAAACGGGGTCGTTCGACGTCCCGAAGCGCTTTCACGGGCGAATCGTCGGCCAGCGAGTTCTCGCCCGAGCGCGCGTCGGAAGCAGCTCGGGCATCGCGGCCCACGGCCGCTCCATCGTCGCTAGCCGGTCAGGACGAATTCGGCTTTGAAAGCCGGTGAGTCGGCGGGTCACGGGCCGAGCAGTGCCGCGGGAACGACCGCGATGCCGTCCTCGCGTCTGTATGCCGCGGGCCCTGTGGTCACCAGGACCGCGTCCAGCAGATCCTCGCCAATCTCGGCGGCCAGCCAGCGCAGGTGCTTGACGTCCGTGTCTCTGGGAGCGCTGCCGAGCTTGACCTCGAGCGCAAGGACTCTGCCGTCCAGCCCTTCGATGATCAGATCGATCTCGTGCCGGCCTCCGTTCGTGCGCAGATGTCTCACCGAAGCCTCCGACGCCTGTGCGTAGATGCGCACCGACATCGCAACCAATGACTCGAACAGAGCCCCGAGCAGGGTGCCGTCTCTGGGGATGATCGGTCCCGGCGACTCCCCCTTCAAGAGGTTGCGACGGTTGGCTCCGAGAAGCCGGGCGGCCAGTGCGGGGTCGGCCATGTGGTGCTTGGGCGCCAGGGCGAGCGATCCAAGATGGTTGCGCGACGGCCACCAGCCGGGCAGTCCGTCGAGGATAAAGAGGCGCTCTAGCACATCCCGGTAGGCCAGCGCGGTGGTCTTCGCCGGCGGCTCTTGGGCGCGTCCGGCGGCGGCCGCCCGGATCTTCTCGAGCGACGTGGTGGTGGCGGTGGCGGCCGCGTAGGCGGCGAGCCAGCGCATCAACGTCGTCGGATTGCGCACGGTGTGCCCCAGCTCGGGGAAGTCGCGATCCACCACGCGGCGTAGGTAGGCGTCGAGTTGTGTTCTTAGAGCCCGCTCGGGGATTCCTCGCCACCCCGGGAAGCCGGACTGGAGGATCTCGGCGGTGTAGTCCGCGAGCGTAATGTCGGTGCGCCCTTCGACGGGTGTGCGCTTGCCGAGCAGCAGCTCGCCGATGCTGACGCTAGGCGGCGTGTCGAGCCGCTCAGCGAGCGACAGCGGCCTCATGCGCAGCGTGACGATGCGTCCTGCCCCCGAGTGCGTGCCGCGCGCGACCGACGAGGACGAGCCGGTCATGAGAAAGCGTCCGGGGGAGCGGTCGGCGTCCACCGCGCGCCTGACCCGATCCCAGACCGGGGGGACCAATTGCCACTCGTCGATCAGGATCGGCGGCGGATCGGTTAGCAGTCGGGCGGGGTCGGCCTCGGCGATCAGCCGCTGCGCGGGATCGTCTAGTTCGTGGATGGTGGCTGCGCGAGCCGACGCTGTGACCGTCTTGCCGACCGCCTTAGCCCCTTCCAGGGCGATTGCGGGCAGGCCGGCGAGCAGCTCGTCCAACTCCCGATCGATGATGCGTGCTCGGTGCCCCTCGTTGCCGTCCATGTATATCCAACTATACCGTTTATGACGGATCTACACTACCATTAGTGCAGAATAATCATACTATTTATGCAGAGATACGGATACTATTAACGCAGCATGAAGTCCACCCAGGACCCGGCGCCGATGGCGCGACGGCGCCTCAGCCGCGCGGGAACACCTGCGTCAGCCGCTTGATCGCCAGCGGGCTGCCCTTCGGGCGCAGTCGTCCGCGGGCGAGAAGGCGCAGCGGATCGACTCGTTCGCCGATGACATCAACGAAGTCCTGGTAGGAGACCCGCAGGCGCAGGTCGGGCTTGGTGGCCTCGCCCTGCTGCACCGAGCTCGAGCCGTTGTCCACGCGTAGATGCCAGGTCGGAACGTCCGGGTCGGTGAACTCCCACTGGAAGGTGGTCGGACGGCTCAGGCCGTGGTTGGGGTTGACCTGGCGGCGGATGGTGTCGAACAGCAGCTCGAGCGTCTCGGGGTCGCGCTTGCTTGGACCCTCGCGCACGCCGATGACGCCCGCCTGCGCGAGCGCGCGGCCGCGCTGTGAGATCTCGATCGCCGAGAGCCCGGGCGGCAACAGCGCTGGCCCAGGCAGCGTCTCGGCTGACATGCCAGCGGAGCGCAGCTTGGTCGTCATCGAGGTGAGCCCTTCGACGCCGACCTCGTCATAGGTCGCCCCGAACACCGTCACGTACTCTTCGTTCCAGCCCGGCGGCATCAGCACCTGGGCGGTGTAGCGCGTCACTTCGCGCAGCAGTCCGGCGACAGCCTTGGGGACCCCGACGGGGTCTTCGCGCTTGAGGTCTGAGAGCAGCTTTACGCCGAAGCCGATGTGGCGTTGCTCGTCGGCGGCGATGTTCTGCATTCCCTGCCTGAAGGCCGGCAGGACGTCGCGCTCTTCCAGGTAGCTGCAGATGAAATGCTGTCCCGGCTGGGCCAGCGAGGCCTCGATTACGACGTGGTAAAGCGTAACCGCCGCTGCCAGCTTGGCCGGTGAGCGGTCCTTGCGCAGCTCGTCGGCCATCGTGTCCAGCCGATCGAAGATCTTGCGAAAGCCGGGCGTCAGCTGCGGCTTGATCGCCTGCAGGCCGCTTTGCATCGAGCCGGTGCCGATTCCGCACACCTCCTGCATGAAGCGCTTGAAGAAGACCGCGTGGCGCGCCTCGTCGACCTGCTGGGTGGTCAGGAAGTACTTCTGCTCCTCCAGCGGCGCGGCGTCGATGTAGGGCGAGAGGTTGTCGGCAACGGCGTCCTCACCCCAGAAGAACAGCGAGTAGTTCCACAGCGCGGCGGTGCGCTCGAAGTCGGTGAAGCGCTCACGCCACTGCTTGGCGTCCTCAGAGAAGTCGAGGTCCATCGCGCTCCAGTTGCCGCGCTCCCAGCGGTGGTAGAGGTCCTCGTAGGAGATCGCGTCGGTGGGGAGGTGGGCGGCGCTCCGATTGGAAGTTCGGTTCTCTGTAGCTGTGCTTGCCATCTGCGCTCCTATCACGCCGGTTGTCTACGTCGTTCGCTTCACTGTCGCACGGCTCTGGGAAGCTCCATCTCAAGCTGGTCCACCGCGACTTTGGCTGAGCAGCCAGTCCTGAAAGCTAGCGCAACCATGCCGTCCCCTGAGAATGCAGACATCTACTCGGGGTAGAGGTCGTCTCGTTCGCTAGCGTGTCTGAAAGCTTTGATGCGGCTTTCGTGGCGTTCGGGGAGAGGAGCTGGCGACCTCGGCAGGCGAAACAAATCACACAGCAAAGAGTTTTAGCCGGAGGCCGCACGCAAGCCGTCGTCGGCAGCCTCAACTATTGACTCTGACTGCCGATACAGGCAGAGGACATCTCCTTCTATGAGCCGTATGCGCGTAACCCAACAAACGACAACCAGCTTCCCGGTCGCCGGCCGGGCGGACGCACGGCACGCCCCGCAGCCGACGGCTGCTCCCTGGGGCACCTTCCGAGGTGTACTGCAGCGGACGCTTGAAGAGCCCGGCTGGAACGTACTTCGTCCCACGGTCGACTTCCTATTGCTGTGCCTCGCGGTAGCGTTGGCGCTGAGCGGCGAGCCGCTGACGGCGGTGCGCGTGCCTTTGCTCGCTATGCCCCCACTCGTGATGGCGCTCTTCTTCTTGCGGGGCCTTTATCGCACGCGCCTGCGAGCGCTGGTACTCGACGGCCTCGTGCCCGTGCTGAGCGCCGTGTCGGTCGCCGCGATGGCGGTTGCGATGATCGGCCTGTTCGCCAACGGTGAGGTTCCCAGTCAGTCCGACTGGATCCGAGGCTGGCTGTTCGCCCTTCTTCTCGTCGGCGTGGGGCGCATCTTGCTCGCCAACGCCCAGCGTTTGGCCCGCGCCGCAGGACTGATCGGCCGGCCGGTCCTGATCATGGGAGCTGGAATCGTCGGCTCTCAGATGGCTCGGCGTCTGGAGGCTCATCCCGAGTACGGGCTCGTGCCGGTCGGCTTCGTCGATGACGATCCCCGCAGCACCGCCGAGGTGGGCGGCCGTGACGTGCCCGTGCTGGGGACGCTTGAGGAAATCGATCGAGTCGTGCAGCGCAATCGAGTCGAGCGGTTGATCGTCGCTTTCTCCTCGGTCGCCGATGCGCGAGTCAGCCGCCTGATTCAGCACTGCCAGGAACTTGGCATCGAGGTCTCGGTGGTCCCGCGCATGTTCGACACGATGAATCATCGAGCAAGCTATGAAACCGTCGGGGGCCTGCCGTTGCTCAGCTTTGAGATGGTCGATCCCAAGGGGTGGCAGTTCGCGATCAAGTACACGGTGGATCGCGCTTTCGCCGCCCTCCTACTGCTTGCATTGAGCCCGTTGTTGCTTGTGTTGGCGGTCGCCGTCAAGCTGTCCACCGGCGGCCCCGTCCTGTTCCGTCAACCACGGGTCGGGCTCGACGGTCACGAGTTCGACATGCTCAAGTTCCGCACGATGAAGGGAAGTCCAAGTCAGCATGGCGAGAGCGACGCTGCGTGGGCCGAACAGATCACGGGTGATGCATCCGCTGAGGACGGGTCCATGGTCGCGGTGGTTGCAACCACACACACACAGCAAGAGGGGGATGCAGACTCCGCGTCGGCCGATCGTCGCACCCGCACGGGGCGCCTGCTGCGCCGCCTCTCGCTCGACGAGCTGCCTCAGTTCTGGAACGTCTTCAACGGCGACATGTCGCTGATCGGCCCGCGCCCCGAGCGCTCCAGTTATGTCCGCCGCTTCGAGCCGGTCGTCTACCGCTACGGCGATCGCCACCGCGTCAAGTCGGGCATCACAGGTTGGGCGCAGGTTCACGGCCTGCGTGGCAAGACTTCGCTGTCCGAACGCGTCGAGTGGGACAACTACTACATCGCCCACTGGTCGCTCGGTCTGGACGTCAAGATCCTGTTGTTGACGTTCGTGGCGCTGTTTCGCAACGCCGAATAGCCTTTTGCCATCCGCGCCGGATGGGAGCGGCTAGCCTTCAAGTCGATGTCGCCGACCTGGATCTGGCTGCAGGGCGCGATCGTCGTGTTTGTCCTGATTGGGATGATCATCGCGATCACCAAGCTGGCGTAGCCGCTTTACCGGCGGGTGTCCTTCGCCCTACAACGCCCAGTTGCGCCGCTGCATCGCCTCGCCCTCGGCGATCAGCCGGCGGCGCTTGCGTCGCCACTTCCACTGGAAATAGGCAAAGCCATAGAGGTGCTCGAGCCCCTGGCGTGAGAAGGGACGCTGAGCTGTCGTACGCCGGTAGGCGTGGATGACCGTAGCGTCGGGTCGATAGGCGATCTTGAAGCCAGCCTCGCGGATGTTCAGGCACCAGTCGATGTCCTCGGGCGCGAATGGGATGCGGGGATCGAGCTCGCCGGCCCCTTCCTGGGCGGCGCGTGAGAAGAACTGCGCGGCGCCGATTACGTACTCGGCCTCGCGCGTCCCTTCGGCTGGAACGTCGAGCATCAGGTGGTGGCGTACCGCGCGCCCGTCCTCCAGCCAGCGGCTCAGCGGCGGCCGGCGCAGCAGCGGCAGCGTTCGCGGTGGAAAGCGGCGTACCGACGGCTGCAGGTCGCCATTGGTGTACACGAGCTTCGGTCCTACCAGCCCAACGTCGGGGCGACTGTCCATGAAGGCGACCAGATCCGCTAGCGCTCCCGGCGTCAGCAGCGCGTCGCTATCCAGGAACATCATGTATCGCCCGGTGGCTACGCGCATGCCATGGTTGCGAGCGGAGCCTCCCTCGTTGCGAGTAAGCGCGACGATGCGCGTATCCGGGTAGCGCTCGCGAACCGACTCGACGGTGTCGTCCGCGGAGCCGTTGTCGACCAGAATCGTCTCTACGCTGACCTCGCCAGCATGCTCGCCCACCGAGCCCAAACAGGCATGGACCTCTTCACGGACGTTGTGAGCAATGACGATGATCGAGACCTCGGCCACGGTCTGCACCGTAGCGGCCGATCCCGTCGCCAGGGCTTGCCTTGGGCTCACGTGCTTTCAGTCAGCGCCGCCACCAGCGACTACTCGCTCGTCCGGGCCTCTGTGCCGGTGGGGGCGGAATCTCCTCGCTGTCTTCGAGGATCGCCGCTGGAACTTCTTCTGTCAGCCACGCACGCAGTGGGCCGAGCCCGGCCTGCTGGAGCTCGGAGGCGATGCCGGGCGCCCGGCGCAGATGATCGTGTGCGTCGGAGGTGACGTTGTGGACCAGCCCTTCGGCGGCGAGCTTGCGCGCGAAGCGCTGCACGGTGCGACCGAAGCGGCCTACGAGCGAGCCGGCGGTCAGCGAGCTGAGCATTCCCGCCTCGACCAACATTCGCAGCATATGTGGATCGCGGTGGAAGGCGGGGCAGCGCTCGGGGTGGGCCAGCACGATCCGCTGGCCGCGGTTTCGCAGTCCGATCAGGGCTGAGTCAAAGCCGGTCGCCGAAGGCGTGAACGGGCACTCCATCAGCAGCCACCTGCCTCCGCCCAGCCCCAGCGCGGCCACCTCGGCTGGCTCCATCTCGGCGGCGAGCGTCAACGCGATCTCGGCTCCTGCCCGCAGCTTGATCTGCACGTCGGCGTCGGCGAGCGCTGCGCGTGTCCGCTCCAAAGCGGCGGCGATTGTGGTCGGGTTGTTGCGGTGCTCCCAGCTCACGTGTGGCGTTGCCACGATCGTCTCTATCCCTGCGGCCGCGGCGGTGCGGGCGAGCGCCAGCGAGCCCTCGATCGTGGCTGGACCGTCGTCGATCCCAGGCAGGACATGGCAGTGCAGGTCGATCATCGCGCCGACACGTTAGTCGGGGCGGCTCGCCCGGGTCGCAGACATCCGGGCAATCGGGCAGCATCTTTGCCGTGAGCGGGCCCGAGGCGGTTTCCAGGCGCGTACGCAGGGAGGGGTTGCTGCCCTTGCTGCCCGCGACCGCCGTGCTCGCCGTGATCGTCTACTGGGCTTTCAATCAGGGCGGTTACGAGTCGCGCCCGACGCTCGGCGCTCCGTATCAGCCCACCGGCTGGTACGTAGGTGCGTTGGTAATCGTTGGGCTTTGGTGCGCCACAGCGCTGGGACTGCGCCGTATCCGCATGTCGCGCTGGGCCTTTGCTGCCTGTGCCGCGCTGCTTGCCTACACGGTCTGGTCGTTCCTGTCGGTGCTGTGGGCTCACGATCAGGGAGCGGCGTTCCTAGGCAGCGTTCGCACGCTCGTCTACCTGGCCGGCTTTACCACGCTGGCAATGCTGCCGTGGACCGCACGGTCGGCACTGGCGGCCCTGGGTGCGTTTGTCGCGGCGGTCGGAATCGTCGCGGTCGCGATCGCGGCCAAGGTCGCGTTCATGCATGACCCGAGCAGCCTCTACCTGGACGCCCGACTGGTCTACCCGCTTGGTTACTACAACGCGGACGCCGCCCTGCTGACGGCTGCCGCGATCGTGGCAGTGGCTTTGGGGGCGCTGCGCAACACCCCGGCGCCGCTGCGCGTGGCTGGACTGGTCGTGGCGGCCGTGTGCCTGCAACTGGCGGTGCTCGCCCAGAGCCGCGGCTGGCTGTTCACGCTGCCCGTCGTGCTCATGCTTGCGCTCGTGCTCGTCCCCGGACGCCTGCGCCTGCTCGCCGCCGCGCTGGGCCCGGCGCTCGCCACCGCCGCCACTGCGCCGGCGCTCGCGCACGTATATAGCCGCGCCACCGTGAACGGCGTGGCGCTGGCCGAGCCGCGTATCGCCCAGGTCCTGCATCAGCAGGGGTCCCACGCCGTACGCGCGATGCTCCTGGCCGACCTGTTGCTCGCGGTTATCGCCGGCGTGGTGGTGACGCTCGACCGCCGCATAGCGCCCAACGCGGAGCTGTGCCGGAGAGCCAACCGCGCCGGCGCGGCCTTGGCGGCGCTGGCGATCGCGATCGGGATAGCTGCCGCCCTGTTTGCCACACACGGCCACGCGGTCACGCGCGTCGAACACGCCTGGCGCTCGTTTGCCGATACGAGCGAATCGACCTCGGCAAGCTCGGCGAACTCGTCCCGGTTCGGCTCGTTGGGAAGTCAGCGCGCCGACTTCTGGCGCGTGGGCGTGCACGAATGGCTGGCGCACCCGCTTACCGGCATCGGCCAGGACAATTTCGCCGCGGCCTACCTGCGCCTCGGACACACACGCCAAGAACCGCGCTGGGTGCATTCGATCGAGCTGCGCCTGCTCGTGCACACGGGCTTGATCGGTGCGCTGTTGTTCGCGCTGTTCCTGCTGGCGGTGCTGCTGGCGGCGTTGCGCGGACGCGAACGGAATAGCCCCGAGCGCGTGGCGGTTGGTATCGCACTGCTGCCATTGATCGTCTGGCTGATGCATGGCTCGCTCGACTGGTTCTGGGAGTTCCCGGTCCTGAGCGTGCCGGCGCTCGCGTTCGCCGCGGTGGCGATGTCGATCGCCCCAGTGGTGGCTGCGGGGCAGGCCACTGTCGCCCCTCCCATCCCCGTCCCGGCGGACGGCTCGCGGTCGCAGCCGGGCGCTCACTCGATCCCCGCCGTCCTCAGATGGGGCGTAATAGTCGCTCTCGGCCTCGGCTCACTGGTCGCCGTGGCGATCCCATTCGCGGCGGCGCACGAGGTGCAGCGTGCCACCGAGACCTGGTCTAAGCAGCCTGCGCTGGCCTATGCGCAGCTGCGCTCCGCGCACGACCTGCTTCCGTTTGACGCTCAGATCGACGCGATCGGCGGAGCGATCGCGCTCGATCTCGAAGAACCCCTGGCCGCCCGCGCCTGGTTTGACGAAGTTCAACGCGCCGACGGCGAAGAATGGCTCGCGCCATT
>DASTPN010000118.1:0-24173 GCA_035719985.1 Solirubrobacteraceae bacterium
CAGATCTTGGAGGCTGGTGGTTTCAAGCTCTGCCAGCAGTTTGTGGTCCATAACCCCGCGCGGCTGCCTTCCCCCGCACAATGGGTCAACATCGAGCGTATTAGAGTCAAGGATTCCTACACCAATGTTTGGTGGATGAGCCGCACTGCAAGACCGAAGGCCGACAATCGTAAGATCCTCACTGGATACAGCTCGGCTATGAAGAAGCTCCTGAAGCGGCAGTCATACAACGCTGGTGAGCGTCCTTCCGAGCATCACATAGGCGAGACTTCATTTCTTACGGATAACGGCGGTGCCATTCCGCCAAACGTTCTCACTATTAGCAACACGACCTCAACAGATGCCTACCGCCAATACTGCAAGACGCACAAATTGCCGCTCCATCCAGCACGCATGCCACCTGAGCTAGCGGAGTTTTTTGTCCGCTTTCTGACAGATGAGAACGATCTCGTGCTGGACCCGTTCGGAGGCAGCAACACGACCGGTGCCGTCGCTGAGCATCTCAACCGTCAGTGGCTAACCGTCGAGCCACAGCTTGAGTACATCGCCGGTTCCAAGGGCCGCTTCACCGATCGCGACCCAGAAGAAGCCGACGATCTCTCCGCAGCGGGCTAGTCGTTATCGAGATCGAGCATGCGCTCGTCGATCGCGATGAGGACGGCCTCGGCCATGCGATCCTGCTCGGCCTGGATCTGCTCCTCCGTCAAGTGGCCGCCCTCCTTCTTGGCGTACTCCTGCCGGAACAATCCACAGGCGATGGCGAACAAGTACCGGTTCTCGCGGTTCTTGACCTGCTCTTCGGTGAGCGTTTTGTCGCTGAGCGCCTTGTCGATCAGCGGGTGGTGGCGGTTGACGCGAATATCGGTGTTCTCGTCGCCGATGTTGACCTGGCCGACCGTCTTCTCGTTGAAATCGGCGTCCCAGTCCTCTCGCTTGACCCAGACGATGTTCGGGCCCTTGAGCGGAACCTCCTTGTCCTTCTGCTTCCGCTTGGAGGGCTTAGGCGGTGCGATGACCCAGACCTTGGCGCTGGCCTGGAGGATCCCGTTGTGGGTCACCAGCACGGCCTCGATCTCGCCCTCGCCGATCGGGGCATCCGACTGCGCCTGGAGAGTCCACATGCTCTTGCCGGCTAGGAGCTCGGACTTGCCGACATCGAGCACCTTGCCGCCAAGGTCCGGGGTGAAGCGCACCGTCAGATCGTCCTCGTGGCGCTGCAAGTAGCCGTTCTTTGCGTCTACATGGACCCAAACCGTCGTCCGCTTGCCTTGAGTAACGGTGATCGGGTCACGCTCGAAGCTGATCGCCGTGGGGGCATTGGGCAGATGGCTGTCGTCAGTGCTGCGCGGTGTCTTCGGTCCTCCCGGAGGCCCGGGCGGGGGTCCGTCGGTCACGGTCTGCGTGTCGTCGACCTTGATCGTCTTGTTCTTCTTCTTGAGGAAGGTGTTGACGAACTTGGCCAACTTGTTGCGGACGCGGTCGGCAACTTCCTCGGCCCCCTTGCTCATGGCGCGCTCGCGCATCTCGTGCTCAAGACGGCGCAGCTCGTCGTCGTTCTTCAGCGCGGCGATCGTCTCGTCGTAGAGCAGGTCCTTCATCGGCCCGTCCACCATGCGCTCGCGGCTCGATGAGAAGAGCTTGCGCTTGGCAGGCGGCGACAGGTCATCGATGTCGATTTGGACGATGAGGTTCTTGGCCAGGTAGGGCAGGCCAAGGTTGTCCTTGAGCCAGGAGCGACGCTCGGTCTCGTGGCGCTGGCCGCTAAGCGTCACAGTCACGGCCGCGTCCGCCGTGACGTAGGCAGCCGTCGGGTCGGACTTGCTGGTCGAGTCTGCCGGTCGCCGGACCACCCAGTACTTGATCCGCAGGCGCCCGTAATCCTTGCTATAAGCCTTCGACAAGTCGCGGTCCGCCGCGCCGCGCCAGGCGATCTCGAGGTTCTTGGTCTTGGGTCCGGCCTCCAGGCGGGTGCGGTTCCCGAGCACGACGCGCGTCGAGTCGCCAGCGCTGACCACCAGGTCGCTCATGTCGTCGTCGGCAGCGGCGGTCTTGTTGACGGCATTGAGGTCGATCTGGCGACGGCCTCCGACGAGAAACGGCAGCACCGGGTCGAACAAGATCGACTGCACCATGCCCCACGCGCCCGTGGTCAGCTGCGTGTAGGCCTGAGAGTACCGGGTCAGGTCGTAGCCGATATGCACGATCCGCGTGCCATGCCAGCCGGGGTCCGGCAGCAGGCCGGGGTCGAAGACCGGAACCTCGTTGTCGACGCTCACCCAGTAGCGATAGACCGCCAGCGCCTCCTTGTACGGGTCGCCCTCGTCGCGGTAGGCCAGCGTCCAGCCGACCACGTCAGCCTCGCCCAGCCGCAACAGGTCCGGCGCCTTCCGGCTGATGAACAAGGTGTAGGGGCAGAAGCGCAGCGTGGAGGACCCGCCCTGACCGTACGCGCCCTGCTGCCACGGCTTCCGCAACTTGTTGGAGCGATTCAAGGAGAGGAGACCGTCCGGCATCTCCTCGCTGCGCTGCCCGACTCCGTGATCCTCAATGATCACGGTGGGGTGCTCCTTGATCCCGCTCTCCTCAAGCATGAACACAAGGTTCTGAGCCAGATCCCGCCGCTCCTTCTCGGTCATATCGATGAAGCCGGCCTTTGGCACGTTGAACAGCATCCGTGCCGCGTCTCGCGGGTTGGTGGGTGCCTGGGGCCAGTCCTCGGGCGTGTGGTAGCCGGCTTGGGATGCCTTCAGCTCGAGCAAGGCGTCGATGCCGTTGGTCAGGCGCTCGCAGAGAGCCGAGTACGAGTTCGACGCGATCTCGATCGTGCCCGCGTTGTTGTCGCGGTCGCCGATCTCGCGCGTACCCGCCAGTCCGGCGGCCGTCATGAGGCCCATCAGCTCCTCGATGTCGCCGCTGGTGCGAGCCGTCAGCAGCCGTTCAACAACGATAGGAGCCGTGAGGATGTCTGGTGTCGTCACGTTCTCGTCCTTGGATTCATTTGATTCATTGCTATGCCGAGGCGCCAACGCGTTTGCGGCCCTTGTCGGTGATCTCCCAGGTGCCGCGCGGTGCCTCACCGTTCAGCTCCTCACGCTCGACCATACGCAGCCTGGCGAAGGCAATGCGGCTCTTCCACCGGATCTCACCGGAGTTGAGCGGCTGTCTATCTGCATCAGTGAGGCGGTCGGCGAGCGTCTCACCTATAGCCTCAACAACCTCCCGGCTCGGTGCTCGGCCACTGTGCTCACTGAGATAGAGCAGGATTGGCAGCTCGTACTCTGACTCCGGTAGTAGCGTTCCGCGCGCCGCTCGTGCGGACTTTCCGCTGCTGGCAGCTTGCTTCGATTTACTCGACCTCTTCCTGTTCGAGGTCGGCTGCTCAGCGGTCAGAGGGGGTTGCGGCCGAGAGAAGGCTCCGCCGACTGGTTGGGTTCCGTTCTGATAGATACCGAGCATGCGACGCAAGACGGTATTGGGCGTGTCGACAAATGGCTCCGCATTGTGCTTGAGCACATCGAACACCTCGTCATCAATGTCGATTGAAGGGGACAGGCGGGTCCTTTCGGGACTTCTGGAAAAGTCAAATTGCTGGTGTCCCGTTGGAGTTTAGCAAAGAAGCTTGCAAGATGTACAGAAAATCATCCAAGTTCCCTTCCAAGCTATACTCCCCAGCTCGCAACTTACAGCAGCTTGAGCCATCCCGAGTTTGACGAACGCTTGATTCTGCCTCTGGTTCGTGGAGTCGTTGATCTGCTCCTGGTTTCGTGGAACCCGTGATCTGATCCGGCTGCGAGGGAAACTGCGGAGTCAGGCCACCGCAGCGAACTCACGCTCGACCTCGCCGTCTACCGTGCGCTGAAAGCACACAAGCAGATCCTCATCGAGCACCGCAGCGATCCGTTGGAGCGTCGGCAACTGCGGGATGTGCGTGCCCTTCTCAAGTCGAGAGACGGCGCTGTGGGAAGTATCCGCCGCCTTGGCGACCTCCTCCTGTGTGAGTCCCAGCTCAAAGCGCCGCTCACGCAAATGCGCCGCAATCGGGCTGACCTCGCGAAGGGCGCGGATGCGCTCATATTCGGCGCGAGCGTCGCGATATGCAGCGCTGCGCTTGGCACGGCCCCGAGATGCTTCGGCAGCGCTGCTCCCAACGGGGCTCTGTAGATTGGTAGTCATGCCCAAAATTTATCACGATCGATAAGTACAGTCACGCCCCTCACGACCCGGGGGAGCATCGCGCCCGGCGGCACGAGGACGCCGACGAGGACTTGCGTTCATCCTCACCTCGAAGTCGGCCATTCGCGCCTGGGCCGTATTGCGATCCCTCGCCACGACCATCCCCGTGTTCTTCTCGAAGACGTGGAGCAAAACCACCAAGTTTCGAGAGCGCTGATAGAGAACGCGATAGCGGGTCTTGGCGAACCGAACGCGCAACTCCCGCAGCTCTCCCTCGATCTGCGATGTGGCAGGGAACTCCGGCGGTGGGTGGCGCGGATCGCGGCCATTCAAATGCTCCTCGATGGCGTCGTCGATCTTCGCGACGGCAAGAGGCTGCACCTCAAACAACGCCTCAAGGAAGTCGTTGACCGGCTCCTTCCCGCGGCGGTCGCGATAGAAGACGGCCTGCGTTCGGCCGTGACGCGCATCGACTGCATCCGGCTGAGAACTCGGTAGGCGCTTTGCTCTTGGCACGATCGAGAAGACTAGAAGTCGCCTCGGAGCCCAACCAACGGCTGCGCGCGTTCAAATCCGATCCGTGAGAACACTTTGAGAACATCCACTCATCCCAGACCCGTCCGCTGCGTCCAGAAACCCATGCAAAATGGACGACCCGGACTCCCTCGGACCCATCTACACCACCCGTATCGGGTTGAGGGCCTTGTCCTGTGTACACGGGTGGTGGTTCGAGTCCACTCGGGGCATAAAGCCTTGGATTCCAGGGCTTTTTCTCGTTAAGGGCTCCCCCATCCCGCGTCTCACTCCAGGCCCCCGACCGAGCCGAAGCACATGGTCTGCCTATCAACGGGTCGGTAAGCAGCTCTGGCGCGAAGGATGGGCCGGGCTCATAGCCCTCAGTGCAGCCCACCCCGGATCGCTCATCGCGTGCGTGTTCACGACAGACTGGCCGCCAGCCGTACTCGCCAATGCCGCGTGGCCGCGCAACGTCGGTGAGGATCGGCCATGAGAAGAACACCACACCAGTCCATGTCTACAATCTCTCAGCACGCGAGTAGAGATCCCGACTGGGTTCAGGGGGCCAAAGGTGCATGAGCCTATGAAAGCTCACTTCACCAAGTCCGGCCCTGCGGGAACGAAACGATGCGGTCTCGGGCGACTTGGAGAACCCGCCTCATGCCATGCTCAAGATTCATCCAGAGCGCTCGTCTCGACGCCGGTGTGCGGCTAAGCTTCGATCCTCCTCACCGAACGCCAGAGATTCCAGAAACACAACTCCACCAAACCCGGGCCAGATCAATTCCTAAATGCTGGTCGCTTGTCAGCAGTTGGCGACGGCAAAGTCGGTGTTATGGGTGTATGGCCCACCGTAAGGGTCGCCGTTCATAAACGTGTTTGCAGGCGCATAATAGTTGTTGCCCCACGGAGAACTTGCAATCCGATACCAGTACCCGTCGGGATTCACGCTAGCAATTGTCGGGTCATAGACCTTGCAGGATACTTGAACCCAAACGCCCGCGCCGATAGGAGTCCCAATACCGGACGCATTGTGGTAATTCGTAAAGGTATTCACCGGATGGTTTGGCGTCTCTTGCTCAGCCCACGTTGTCGGAGACGGTGGCTGGCCTTCCGTTTTCGTTGGAGGAGGTTCGGTCGGGTGTTCGGGAACCGTCGTTTCGCTTGGTGGTGTTCCTGTGCCTGCCCCAAAACCACCGGAGGAACAGCTCTCCCACTGGCCTGTAAGGTCCGGATATTCATTCAGAATTTCGGCTGGCAAAGGTTCAGGTCCCGGAACACCATGACTCTTAAGGCACCAGAAGATGGCCGTTGTTGGAATCCACCGCCGGTGACCGTCCGGTCCAACCATCCAGGCAGTCTTTTGAGCCTTCGTATCGCCTGACCACTGCACAATGTGGTTGATCCAGGCACCGGGCTGAGTCCCCGGCTTATAGATGAAGAACATCGTGGGGCCGGTATTCCGCTGATGGGCGACATATCGGCCGAACTCGTTGGTCTTGCCATCGCGGTAATCAGTCCAGACACTCCCGCCGTTCATCTCCATCGTTGAAAACGTGGTGGCATTGATGACGCCCGTAACAACGCCGACATGCCCATAGATTCCGGTCGTGTCAACAAACACGGCGCCAACTCGGGGTATCGTGCCCGTGGGCAGTCCGTTTGCGGCCGCCGATGAATACCAGTTCTTTGCGTTACCAACTACTGCTGCCCCAAGCCAGGGCGCAAGATTCCACGCCCCCCAAGTGCAGTATCCGGGGTCTCCCGGGTTGCTGATCGCACCACCGCGACTGCCAGAGAGACTCGGTTCCAAATTTGCAGAGTGCAACAGCCGTCCGGCAGGTACTTCAAGAGAGTTTGGAAACATGAGGCCGGCACGTGATCTGTTGTGACCAACGCGAACATGGGTTCGAGCTGACGTTCGGGCAGAACGATGTCCTAGGTGGCACTTCACGTTGAACCGCCAGATGCCCGCGGGCGCGCCCGCGGGCGCTGCCCACTTCCAGGAGGCGGCTCCTTCGGTTGCAACGAGCGCGGGGAGTCGGAGGCGACTGTGCGCTGCTGCGGCGCTGGCGACGCATACCGCTTGCGGCAAGGTCTCCGCCGTGACCCGCACGGCAGCTTCCTTCGGGCCGAGTCTACGCGAGTGGGCGAACGCCACAAGTGGCAGGCGTGGACGCGCCGCAAGACTCGCGCTCATGTGGCTCTCGGCATACTCGGGAAAAAACATCATCGTGACCGAGGCAGCGACCAGCAAAGCCACATAGCGAATACTCGGGCGCAAGATCCCAGGCCGGGAGCGGCGCGTCTCTTCAGGGCCCCATGCGGCGGGCGACCCCATATCGAACGAACGATCAGGCATACCTACTCCCTCTGCTGTGTAGCTGGTGCTGCGAACCGTACCAACCATCGCGATTGTCCGGCACATCCCACCTTGCCACATCGCACGATCAGCTTGATGCGTCCGCGCGCCGCGAATCGAGATCCGCCTGCGAGGATGGTGCGGGTGGGCGCTGAAGAACATTTGCGCGCTTGCCGTTTGGCGGCGCAGCGGCTGACACCGGCAACGGCCTGCAAGAGCGCCGAGGAAGCAGCGCTAGCCGTGATCGGCGTCCAAGCTCAGGATCTGCGTGCAGCGGCTCTTGCCTTGCGCTCGCGTGTGCCGGGGCTTACCCGAAGCGCTGTGCGCGCCGCGCCGCTCCTGCGCACTTGGACGGTCCGCGGCACAGTGCACCTGATCGCGGCATCCGATCGCCCTTGGCTACACGCGCTATTCGCCAGGCGAAATGCCCGCGTGTTCGGCGCGCGTTTCGAGCGCTTCGGCATCCTTGAAGAGGTAAACGCCATGCGCGCGGACGTCGTTGAGCTCTGCGCCGAGCGGCCTCGCGACCGGGCGTCGCTGTTGCGCGCGCTCGTCGCGCGCGGCCATCCGCCGCTCGAGCAGGGTCCAATCAACACATTCGTTCCCTGGCTCTCGACGCAGGGGCTCATCGTCACTGACACAGCCGGCCTTCTGCATGCGACCGACCCGCCCTCGCAGGTCGACCACGACGCGGCACTTGCGATCCTTGGCGCCCGCTATCGCGCAGGCTATGGCCCCTGTGAAGCATCCGACCTCGCGAAGTGGTCCTCGCTGCCCATAACGCAGACGCGCCGGGCGCTCGAAGCCGCCGGATCACACAACGATGCTGACGCGTGGCCCAACGATGAGATACCGCTCTGTCTGATGCTCGCCGCCTTCGACACACTCATGCTCGGCTACCGCACCCGCAAGCCATTCGTCGCCGCCGAGCACGACCACCACATCCTGAAGGGCGGCGGAATGCTCAAACCCGTCGTACTTAATCGAGGGACAGCAACGGCTACTTGGTCGATCAAGAAAGGCCGCACTGAGCTGGCCTGGTTCGACCAACCGGCGCCCGCCGCGGCGCTTGCCCGCGAGGCCGCGGACATCGAGCGCTTCCTTTTGTCGTAGCGTGACCGGACGTAACTCGCAGAGACGTCGTTGCGACTCGTCGAGGAGGCCGTTCGCCGCCACAAGACTCTGCCCCCGTTGGCTTAGCCAAGCGTGCGACTAGCACAGGAAGACTGGCAGGGCGGCCCGCCGACCACGCCCTCAAACGACGACACTTTGTAGGAGTTTGCCTGAGCCGAAGAACGGGTCGAGGACAGCGCCGTGTGCCTTGGCGCGCTGTGGGCCTACCGACTACCGCTGCCCCACAGGCGTCGAATCGTCTCGATGACGTAGACCAGCCGCAAAAGCCAGCCAGGAAACGCCAAGAAGATTAGGACGGCACAACCAATGATGAACTCGGTCTGGGTGGGATGGAGTGTGGGCCACATGATTTGCTCTTTGCTTGTCCGAAAAGGTTGTCTGCACCACCGTACGCGGAGGCTGGGACAAAACCTTGGCCACTGGCGGCAGTGGTCTGTCGAGCATCCCGCTATGAAGCTATTCCGACAATCCGCCGGGCGGTGGACAGGGCGGCGCTCATCTTGTCCACCAATCAACGGACGGAGAACCCCAACCCCCTAGGACAACCGAAAGCCACTTCGTGCTGTCCCCACTTTTTTATTAATCACATGGGCAATCCTGCCCGGTCCCGCTGGCCGGAATGCCAGCGGGGTTATCTTGGTCCTTTCGGTGTACGGCGATCTCGAAGGCGATCGTCGGTCGGGCGACTTGCCTCCACCGAGGTTCCCAAGGCGCGGACGTTTTCGGGCGTCCGCACTCAACTCAGCGCATTGTTCGCACGATCAGACTTTCGCAACGCAAAGCGTCGCACCACGTGGTTATCAACCGCGTGCCCACTGAGATCACTGGCGAGGATGAGCGCGAGATTGCCAACGCAGCTGCGCTGACTGAAGTCCTTGAAGAAGCAGTTGTGAAAGAGCACATCCCCCGTCGTAAGCACAGGCTTATCCTCAGGTATGTACTACCGCTTTATGCCGAGTACCGTACAGAGAGAAGAGCGGGCATAAATAGGTTGGTCTCTTTGTATAGTCATAGAAACGATGTTACTATAACTATTAATGACTTTACGTCGGATGCAGCTGTCCGTGCACTATTTACGAGAGAGTTGCGAAAGGGCATGCCCGAAGCAGAGAGGTCAGTCAGCGGTGCTGGGTACGACGCGTACATGGTGGCCTTAGTCACCCGAAGCCAAACGCGTCAGACGAGACGTTAGAGAGCTGGTAGGCACCGATCAGGGGAATCGCGTATCTCGATCTTCATCATCGTCTGGTCCTCAGAGACAACCGTAAGGCGGGCAGCCGTGGGGGCTTTTCTGATTTGGGCATCGTCTGGCGCGGAATGTTTGACGTGTGTTACCGGCAGGATCGTGGCGCCGCGGCCCGGATGCACTGGCTGTCTTAAGGCCGCAGACCTCGATAGGTCCTGCTGAAGGTCCCCGTCGCGGGCGGAGACACACAGCCCGAGGACCAGCGAGAGGACGAACAGCCAGGAGGCCCCAATCAGCAGTAGGACCATGAGACTCAGAGCTCCTCGGAGCGGCGCAACGTGCGGGCTCGGAGCTGGGTACGAGTGGCCGGTCTGCTGCCTCGGGGCCGTGGGATCGACCTGGCTCCGAGGGACAGCTGTACATCGCCGGCGTCCTCGGCGTCGCTGATCGCCCAGGCCAGCCGCTCGACGAACTGGGCTGCCGCGTGGTCGGTGCTCAGGTGCACCGGCTGGACGCGCTCATCGAGCCAGACAGAGGTATCGGCGGACAACGGGGCTAGGTCATCCAACATTGTTCACTAATTCTATCAGAATTCATGGCTTTATCAAGAGCTTCGTTATCGAGTGGATCCAAGCGCGTCGGTCGGGTGCCCGAGCGCAGGCAACCACTCGGCCCGCCCGGCCCCACCCGGGACCCGGGACGCATGCTCCGCCGCGCGCGCGAAGCTAACCATCCGCGAGATCAGCGCTTTGTAGCGGCTGTAGCCGTCGCGGTATCTGTCGCTGAGCAGATCGTAGTGGCGACGCTCGACCTACCCAGCGGCCGACACTCGTAGCAGCACGGTCGAATCGCGCCCGACTTCCGCCCCGAGCGAACCGCGTGTCGCACTCGTCCTGTGCGCCCAGAGATAGCGAACCATGTACCGCCGCGCCCCAGGCATTCCGATCGCAGCGACGCTCGTTTCGATCCGCAACGCCGCCGGTCCCCTGTTCAGCAGCGCCACCGCACGCGAGCCATCGGCAAGCGGCTTGACCCATACCTGCGCCGCGCTTTGCGAGAACACGAGCGTGGCCTGGGCGCCGAGTGGGTCCTGGTCGATCGCAATCACTTCTCGGTTGCTCACCGCCGCCAAGCTCGCGTGTGAGAGCTGCCCCAGATCCCGACTCACCATCAGCGGCGCAGCCAGCATCGACCACATGCTCACCTGGGTGCGGAACTGTTGTGCCCCCATCCCCTGATCTGGCCCAAGGTAGTCGGGGTCGTTCCAGTGCCCCGGACCGGCCGCCTCCGGGTGGGCGGCGTCCGCGTCGAGATTGCGTAGGACGTTGCCGAACGGCACACGCCCGGGTACGCCGACGTCGCCGTCGGTGCGCCAGCTGTTGCCGACTTCAGGTCCAAACGCGTAAGAGGTGAAAGCCGACTGGGAGACCCCCGGTTGGCCTTCGCCGTGTTCCCCCGGCTGCAGGAAGTCGCAGATCGAGAGCAGCATCGGACGCCCGGACACGTCGAGCGCCGCGCGGAACTGCCGGTAGGCCTGCGCCGGGTCGAGACCGAGGCTCGATCCGCCGCAGAAATCGACCTTGACCGCATCGATCCCCCAGCCGGCGAAGGTGTCGGCGTCCTGCCGGTAGTGCCCATAACTGCCCTGCCCCACGCCGCCGCAACCATCGCTGCCAGCGTCTGTGTAGAGCCCCAGCCTCAGGCCGGCATGGTGCAGCACGCGCGCCAGCCAGCCGATCCCATGCGGCCACTGTTCGCGATCGATCGCGATCTCTCCGTTGGCGCCGCGCTCCCCCTGCCACCAGCCGGCATCGAGCCAGACGAGACCATAGCCGCGACGCGCAAGCCCAAGCGAGATCAAATCACTGGCCTGCTCGAGCACGGTCGACTCGCTGAAGCGCGACCCGAAGGCGAAGTAGGTGTCCCAGCCCATATAGGGGGTTGATGCGTTCTCTGTGCGTGCCCGAGCCACCGCCTGAACGAGCGAGGCGACGCCATCGCGCGACCGCCCAGATGTGAGCACTAGACGCTGCTCGGACAAAGGAGCTTCGATCGAGCCGATCACCGTCCCGCTTACGAGCAGGTTGACCGACAGCCGGTGGCGGCCTCGCAGCAGACGAATGCCATGCCCATTCAAGCCAACAGCGAGACTACGGCGAGCCCCGCGCCCGAGACGCGCTCTGCGGCTGCCGATCGTCGCGGCGTGTGCGTCGCCGGCGAGACCGAGGCGCAACACCACCGTGCAGCGATGCGTGGCTTTGACCGAGCATGCAACCGGAACGATCGCCCGATCGCCGCTCGCGTGCGCTTTGCCGACATAGGTCTCGCCGCTCGCTAGTGGCAACCCCTGGAACGGGACGTTCACAAACGCGCTGGTGGCGCTCGTGCTCCCCGCCGCGTTGGCGGCGGTAACGCGGCACTGGAGATGGCGTCCCTCGTCGGTGCTCTTCACCACATAGGTGCTCGCGCTCGCCCCCGCAATCGGTTCGAGTTCGCGTAGCCACGCGTAGCCGACCTGCAGCGCCGTGTCGGCTAGCAGCCCCGACTGGCAACTCAGCTGCGAGCCGAGCGCGGGTGTGCCAAGGACCGAAGGTCGTGGCGTCGGCGGTGGCGCAACCAGGCTCAGCGGCGGCGGCAGCGCCGAGCTCAGCGACCTCCCGGCGGTATCTAGCGCCAAGCAGAAGCTGCCAGCCGAGCAGGAGATGGCGACAAGCGGTTCGGCGTCGGGGCTCGCCGAGCTCCAGACGGCCGGCACTAGCGTTGGAGCTTCGCTTGCCAGGGCGCGACCGGCCCCGCCGACGGCGACACACTGCCCGAGCGCTGCGCACGACACACTGGCAAACGAGCCGCCTGGGTCGATTTCGCTGTCACTCCAAGTTGGTGCGGGAGAGCCCGGATCGCCGCTGGCAAGAGCATTGCCATCGCTGTCGACCGCGACGCAGCTGCCACCTGTGTCGCAAGAGATGCCAGTAAGCGCAAGCGCCGGATCGAGCAGGCGTCGATGCCAGCCGCCGCCGGCGCCGGCGGGTTCGCTGCTCACGACGATCCCGCCCGCTGTGTCAACAGCCGTGCACAACCCCCCCGACAGGCAGGAGATGCCGCTGAGATGCTCGCCGGCATCGATGCCAACGGCGGTCGGGCGCCAAGAGTCATGACTGGGTTCGGTGCTGATGAGGGCGTTGCCGGTCGCGTCGACGGCGATGCAGAACGAGGCCGTCGGGCAGGAGACGCCGGTCAGTTCATGCCCCGCCTCGATCGGTTTGGAGGACCAAGCCGACAGGCCTCCGGTGGGTTTCGTGCTCGCGAGCGCGTTGCCTTTGCTGTCGACGACGACGCAGAGTGACCCGATGCACGACACCGCGCTGAGCGCCTGCCCGGTATCGACCGGCGTGCTGGTCCATTTGGGCATCGCGGCGGTCGGTTCGGCCGTGGTCAGGACGTTCCCGGCATCATCCACTGCCACGCAGAGCGCTTCTGAGGCGCACGAAACGCCGGTCGGATGACCGGTGCCGTCGGCGGGGGCCGCCACCGTCCAGTTCAGGTTGGGAGTAGCCACCGCCGAGCCAGGCGCGAGCGCCAGGGCAAAGGCCGCGCATAGCGCAAGCGCGGCCGCCAACCTGCTCCTCATGCTCATTTGGTCACCACTTCATGTCACGACACGCTCACCCCGCGAGAGTTGCACTCGGCGCCGACGCGATGCCGACGACGCAGCGAAGTAACGTACCGGCGATGCCCGCGAAGCTGGCCCACGTGTAGAGATGCGTCGGACCCTTGGCGTCTGTCTGGCCCTGTTTCTGGCGGCTCCCATCGTTGCCGGGGCGGCAGCCAGCCCTAAGGCCGCGCCGCCCCCGTGGCAGCCGGGTGTGCAGGCCGCGATCGCCTACGCCCACACGCGCTCCGGCGAAGTGAGCTTTGCGGTGCGCAGCACCCATCGCCTGTGGGGCTGGCGCCTAGAACGCACCGTCCCCTCGGCCAGCGTGCTCAAGGCAATGCTGCTCGTCGCCTACCTCGATGACCCGCGCGTGCGCAATCGTCCACTGACGCAAGCCGACCATGCCTTGATCGATCCGATGATCCAGCACTCGGATAACACGGCTGCCGACCGCGTGCTCGAATTCGTCGGCCCGGCCGGCGTCTACGGCGTAGCGGCCAGGGCCGGCATGCGCAAATTCAAGCTCGACCCCACCATCTGGGGTCTCAGCCAGGTCGACGCGATCGACCAGACACGCTTCTTCCTGCACATCGACGCTCATGTCGTGTCTCGTCATCGCGCAACCGCGATGCATCTGCTCGCCACCGTCACACCAAGCCAGCGCTGGGGCATCGGCCAGCTACGCCTCCCCGGCTGGCAGCTTTATTTCAAGGGCGGCTGGGGCTCTGGCACCGGCGCGGTCGAGCATCAGGTGGCGCTACTTCGCCACGGCAACGTGCGCCTCTCGGTCGCCGTACTGATCACCAACAGCCCCAGTCACACATACGCCAAGCGCACCCTGCAAGGAGAGTTCGAACGCCTCCTGCACGGTGTGCACCAGTTGATTGGCCCTTCGGCAGTCGCAGCGGGCGCTCACTGAGCACGCCCGACAGGACGGCCGACAGGCCGTCCCCATCCAAATAATTCAGAGCCATAGTCCAGATCGAACCAAACGTTTGTCCAACTGCGTGAGTTCTCGTCGCTCGGCGCGTCTCAGCACCGATCCAACCTCACCAAACGCGCCCAGGGCGCAAGGAGGAGTGCCGTAATGAGATTGAGACTGCTGACGATCGTGGGTGCGCTGGCGCTTGCGCTGGCCGTACCGAGCGCCGCGCTCGCCCATCACGGCCGCGGACACCACCATCACCACCACAAGGCCAAATCCAAAGCTCGCCACGCCCGTTTCCGCTTCGAGCATGTCGGCTCGAGCGGCGTCAGTGCGCCGACTCCGACCCCGAGCACACCGACGCCGCCAACACCCGAAAACGCCGGCAAGGTGGCCTCATATGAAAAAGAAGTGCTGACGATCACGCTCAACGACAACTCGACCGTCAGCGGCAAGGTCACCGCCGACACACACATCCGCTGCGTCAGTGCCATGACCCCACCGAGCACCGAACCGGGCCAAGAGGGCCCCGGCGACGACCAAGGTCAAGGCGACGACCAGAACCGTGGCGACATGAATCAGGGTGACCAGTCCGGCAAAGGCTGGGGCGATCGCAAAGACGGCGACGACGATGACGGCGGCCAGCAAAGCACGCCCGAAGCGCCGTGCGACACCTCCCTGCTGGTGGCCGGAGCGGTCGTCAGAAGCGCCGAGTTGAGGATCGGCCCATCGGGTAATGAATTCCAGTGCATCGTGCTCGTGAGATCATCCTGAGCCTATGAGCCCATCGGTCTCCGTCCGTCTGCTGCTCACCCAGAGCGATGAGCGACTGGTGGACTATGCGCGCGCCGGCCACGAGCGCGCCTTCGAGGCCCTGGTAGAGCGCTACCGCCGGCAGCTACTTCGATACTGCCGGCGGTTGCTGCTCTCCGAGGAGCGCGCCGAGGACGCCCTGCAGCAAGCGCTGCTGCAGGCATGGGTGGCGTTGCGTGGCGGCGCGGAGGTACATGACGTGCGCCCGTGGCTGTACCGGATCGTCCACAACTCCGCCGTTAACGTGTTGCGAGTCTCCGGCTATGACTACTGCACGCTCAGCGAGAGCCTCTCGGGCGCCGATGCCCCACAGGCCGACCTCGACCGTCGCATTGCGGTCCGCGAGGCCTTGGCTGGCTTGGCGGCGTTGCCCGAGATGCAGCGCGAGGCGCTGCTGCGCACCGCTGTTGAGGGCCGCAGCCATCAGCAGGTCGCAAGCGACCTCGGCGTCAGCGAGCCGGCGCTACGGGGCCTGGTCTACCGCGCCCGTGCATCGTTGCGCGCGGCCGTCGGCGCGTTCGTGCCACCGCCGCTGCTCAGCTGGGCGCTTGACGCCGGAACTCGCGGCGCGCCGGTAATAGAACGGGTCGCCGGTGTCGGTGTCGGCAGCGGCTCAGCCGGCGTGATCGGTCTGATCGTCAAGGGAAGCGCGGTGGCCGTCACGGCCGGCGCGCTAGCCGGCGGCATCGTTGCCGAGCACAGCCACAAGCATCGAGCGCACCCGGCCGTCGCTCGCTCAAGCGCAGCCACGGGTGGGGTCGAGAAAAGCGTCTCCGTGCCGACGGGCGGTGCGACGTCTGTGCGACCGGTGGCGTTCACGCGGCGCTCCCCCACCAGGCACAGTGGCAAGGCGATCGCAGACCGGCGCTCGCCTCATCGGCACGTCTGGTTTGCTCACCGGCCGGCGACGGCGCCTGTGCAGCAGATCGCTCAAGCTCCCGCTCCCACTTGGTCGCATCGCCATCACGGCGATGGCGGCCACCAACAAGACGAAGATGGGCGTCCGGCCTTCGGCCCCCGTGAGGGCAACGGCGGAGACTCCGGCGGCCCAGGCTCGCGTGATCGCCACGGCGAAGGCGCGGCCGGCACCAGCTCGCACGACGGCCACGACGGTGGCTCAGGCCCGTCCGGCTCAGTATCCGGCGACGGTGAACGGCACGACGTGCGTGGTGGCAGCGGCTCGGATGAAGGCTCGGGAGGTTCGGGCCACAAAGATGGCTCCGGGGACACCAACGACCAGCCCAGCGGCGGCGAAACGAGCTCGAGCAAAGATGGAGGCAGCGATCCGAGCGGAGGCTCGGGTGACTCGCGCCAGAGCGAAAGCACGTCCGGCCAGAGCTCCACTACGAACCCCACGAGCGACTCCGGCGGCTCCAAAGACCAAGCCGGCGGCTGGGAAGGCTCGAGCTCCGGCTGACCGGGCGGGCGGCGCCTGCCCGGCGGGCACCAAGCAAGTCCCTCACTAGGATCGGTGCCAATGCCGCGCCTACCCGCAGCGGGGCGCGCGACCTTCCAGGCGCTCGAGATCCCCAACTATCGCCGCTATTTCGCCGGACAGGCGATCTCGCTGAGCGGCACCTGGATGCAGATGGCCGCGCAGGCCTGGCTGGTTCTGAGCCTGACCGGGTCCTCCGCCGTACTCGGTCTGATCGTGGCTGCCCAGACGTTGCCGATCCTCTTGCTCGGCCCCTATGGAGGTGTGATCGCCGACCGCGTCGACAAGCGCCGCACGATGATCCTTCTGCAAGGTCTGATGGGTGTGCAGGCGCTGGTTCTCGGCCTACTCACCGTCACCGGTGAGGTGCGTGTGTGGCAGATTGCGGTGCTGGCGATGCTGCTCGGTGTCAACAACGCTTTTGAGAACCCGGCGCGCCAATCGTTCATGTTGGAGATGGTGGGCCCCGAGCACCTGCGCAACGCCGTCAGCTTGAACTCGGTCCTGGTCAACGTGGCCCGCACGATCGGCCCGGCGATCGCTGGTGTACTGATCGCGACGGTTGGCGAGGGCGTTTGCTTCCTCGTCAACGCTGCCTCCTTCGTTGCGGTAATCGCCTCGCTGCTGAGCTTCGACCTGGCGGCGATCCAACCCTCGATACCCAGCCCGCGAGCGCCCGGACAGCTGCGCGAAGGTCTGCGCTACATACGTCGCACCCCCGACCTGTTCCTGCCGCTGCTGATGATGGCGCTGGTCGGTACGCTCGCCTACGAGTTCCAGGTCACACTCCCAGTGATGGCGCGCCAGGGCCTTGAAGTGGGCGCTACCGGTTACGGTCTGATGACCGCCGCTATGGGCTTGGGCGCCGTGTTCGGGGGCCTGCTGGTCGCAACCTACGGACGCACGGGTCTGCGCCCCCTGGTGCTCGCGGCCGCGGCTTTCGGCACGGTGATAGCACTGGCCGCGCTGGCGCCCACCCTGGCATTTGAGCTGATCGCACTGGCCCTGGTGGGTTGGGCGAGCATCTCGTTCATGGCGACCGGTAACTCCACGCTGCAACTTACCGCCGAGCCGACGATGCGCGGACGGGTGATGTCGCTGTGGTTCGTCGCCTTCCAGGGCTCGACGCCGATCGGTGGCCCGATCGTCGGCTGGGTAATGAGTTGGGCGAGCGCTCGCGCCGGGCTGGGGATCGGAGCGGTGACGTGCCTGTTGGTCGCGCTGGTCGGGCTGCTTACGCTGCGCCGAAGTGACCGATCAGCAACTCATTCACACGCTCAGGCGCATCATGCTGCACCCAGTGCGTAGCGTCCTCAATCTGCTCCAGGCGCGCGTTGGGTACCCACTTTCGTGGAGGATCGGCAAGCTCGCTACCGAGATGGCGGTCGCGCATCCCCCAGATCACGAGCGTCGGGCACTCGATCGGCGCCAGCCGTGCCTCTGCGTTGCGGGGTGAGCGGCGCAACGCCGCTCGGTAATAGTTGATCATCCCTGTCAGCGCACCTGGCTTTGACCAGGCCTCGACGTAGCGGTCGAGATCCTCGTCAGTGAAGGCGTCTTTGGAGTCCGAGCGCAGGGAGCGCTTGGCGAAGGAGAAGTCGTCGCGGGCGATCAGCCGCTCGGGTAGCCGCGGGATCTGGAAGAAGAACATGTACCAGGACTTGCGCAACTGCTTGAGCGTCCTGAACCCTTCGAGCATGCGTACCGGATGAGGTACGTTGAGGATTGCCAGTCGCCGGATCAGATCGGGGTGGTACATGGCCACGCCGTAGGCAACGGCCGCTCCCCAGTCGTGCCCAGCCAAGTAGGCGCCGTCCTCGCCCAATCCGCGGATCAGCCCGGCGATGTCGCCGGCGAGCAGTTGCAGGTCGTAGTCGCGCCAGCCCTGCGGTCGCGAAGAGAGGTTGTACCCACGCATATCGGGCGCCACGACGCGATAACCGGCGGCCGCGATCGGCTCGATCTGGTGGCGCCAGGAGTACCAGAACTCGGGGAAGCCGTGCAGTAGGACGACGAGCGGCCCCGACCCCGCTTCGACGTAGTGAAGGCGGGTGCCGCCGCCCACCTCGACCTCGCCATGACGAAGTGCTGCCTCGGTCGCGCTCATCGGCCAATCCTAGACCTACCTGTCCGAATCCGCTGTCACCGTGTATCGGATGCTCGTATTGCTGTTGATCGTAGGTCTTGCAATCGGCGCCCTTGGGGGTGCCGTGGTCGCCGGCGCCCTCGCGCGGGCGAGCCGTGATCGGATGCGCGACGAGATGACCGCGATCTCGGCGGAGGTGCTCAAGCAGACCGGCGATTCGCTGGCTCAGCGGCTAGCCGATCAGCGCCGTGTCGAGGAGGAGCGCGCGGCCGGTGAGATGGCGCGCCGCGCCGAGGAGATCAAGGGACTTGTCGCTCCGGTCAACGAGAAGCTCGGCAAGGTGCAGAGCGAGATCGGCCGGTTGGAGCGCGAGCGCAAGCAGGCCCAGGGCGAACTGGCGAACATGGTGCGCCAGCTGCACGAGGGCGTTGGCGGCCTGCGCACCGAGACCGGCAACCTCGTCTCAGCGCTCAAGCGCCCCTCCACGCGCGGGTCGTGGGGGGAGATCCAGCTGCGCAACGTGATCGAGATGGCAGGGATGATTGAGCACTGCGATTTCCTACAGCAGAGCACGATCCGCTCCGAGGATGGCCCGCTGCGCCCCGATGTCTTGGTCAAGCTGCCGGGTGGGAAGGTGATCGTCGTCGACTCCAAGGTGCCGCTGGATGCCTATTTGGCGCACCTGGAGGCACAGACCGACGCGCAGCGCGAAGCGGAGATGGCACGCCATGCGCGCCAGACGCGCGAGCACATCACAAAGCTCGCTTCCAAGGGTTACCAGAACCAGTTCGACACGACGCCCGACCTGGTGGTGATGTTCGTCCCCTCTGAGGGCATCTACCACGCCGCGCTGGCCGAGGACCCAGGCTTGATCGAGTACGGCGTACACCAGCAGGTACTGATGGCCACTCCGACCACCTTGATCGGCCTGTTGCGCGCCGTGCACTACGGCTGGCGCCAGGAGTTGATAGCGGAGTCCGCGCGCGAGATCGCCGAGTCCGCGCGCGAGCTGCACCGGCGCCTGGCCCGCTTCGTCGAGCCGCTGGCCAAGGTCGGCCGCCAGCTCGGCTCAGCCGTCGGCGCCTACAACGAGGCGGTCGGCTCGTTTGACAGTCGCGTCGTCCCTCAACTACGTCGAATCGAGGAGGCGGGCGCCAAGTCAGAGCGCGATCTGACCGGTCCGACCCCGGTCGAGGCCGTCCCACGGCCACTGACTTCGCAGCCCTTGGCGCTCGAGGACCTGCCCGAGGGCGAGCCGATCCTCAAGAGGATCAACAGGCCGAGCGCTACCGGCACGGTCGCCGGCAGCTCGTCCACGACAAAGAACAGCAGATCGAACGCGATCGCCAGCAGTGCCACCAGCAATCCGCCGCGGGATTGAAGAGTGCCGGCGCCGGCAAGCACGCGCGCCCCGTCTCGCTCGTCGGCCACGACACACGCCAGCACCCCCCCGAGCACGCCCGCGACGAACAGATCGCCATAACCCATCTCCGCCGACCCGAACAGCTCCGCCTGCAACCGGGGCAGACCCGCCGGCGGGTGCGCGGCGTTCAGCGCGTTGTTTGGCTGCTGCAGCAGATCGGAGATCACCAGCGCCGAGTCGGCCAATGCCATCGCGACGATTCCCAGCGCCAGCCACCGCGTCGGCGTCACGGCGGCGATTATGGCGCCGAGCGCCACACAGCTAAGCGCCGACAGCGCCGTCGCGGCGCTCTCACCGGCCAAACCGCCGCGATCGGCCCAGGCCAGCGCGAAGGCAGCCGGCACGAGCAGGACGAGCAAAGGGCGGGCACCATGCATCAGCCACCCCAGGGCGAGCGCAGCCAACAGCGGCACCGCGACCAGCGCGATATATGTGAGCGCGGTCGCGCTGGCCGTTTCGGCAGCGCTGCCGATCGCGACGAATCCAATTACCGATATCGCCGGGATCAAGGCCCACCAGCCGCTATGCAATGCCTGCAAGCGCGCGGGCGCCCACCGTCGCGGCAGCGCCACGACGGCGCCCTGGCACACAGACAGGACACCGATTGAGACCCAAAATGGCGGCATCCAGTCAAAATAGACGCGCATGACGCGCTGGGACGACTGGACATGGCAGGAGAGCTCCCAGCCGAGCGGCACGCCCACGGCCGGTTCCGATGCCCCGATACGGGTAGCCGAGCGCGCCCGCAGCGGCTCGGGTGACGCCGAGGACACACAAGAGAACGGACGCGCGGCGGCAAGACCGGCCGGCGGCGGACGCGCTCCACACGCCCACGTGTTCAGACGCCGCCGTGCAGCCGCCGGTTTGGTAGCGCTGGCGATCCTCGTACTCCTGATCGCCGTGATCGGATCCAAAAGCAGTTCTGGCAAATCTCACCCATCTGCCGCCAGGGCTCACGTCGCCAAGCTCACCCCCAGCGCTGCCGCGCTTGCCGCCGAGCGCAGCGCCGATGAACAGAAGGCGATCAATAACGTCCTCTCCTACACGCCGGCCGTTACCAGCGGCGGGGCGAGCGGCAACGAGGTCGCACTCACCTTCGATGATGGCCCTGGCCCCTATACGCTGCGACTGGTAGCCGAGCTAAACAAGCTGAAAGTGCACGCCACCTTCTTTGCTATCGGCAACCAGGAGCAGTACTTCTCAGAAGGAACCGTCGCCGAGATCAACTCCGGCGACGTGATCGGCGATCACACCGAGACGCATCCGATGATGGCCCAACTCTCCTCACACGATCAGTACAACGAGCTGTTTGAACAGATGGCTCAGATCGAGGCCACCGGCGGCAAGCGTCCTCGCCTATTCCGACCGCCGTACGGTTCGTTTAACGAAACGACCTTCAAAGAGCTCCATCACCTGCGCCTGCTGATGATCCTGTGGTCGGTCGATACGGGCGATTACACGCTGCCAGGAACCGAAGTGATCGTCCAGCGCGCGCTGGAAGGAGCCAAGCCGGGCGCGATCATCCTCATGCACGACGCCGGCGGCGATCGCTCGGAGACGATCGCGGCACTACCGCAGATCGTCGCCGGTTTGCGCAAGCGGGGGCTGAAGCCGGTTACGGTCCCGCAACTGCTCCAGGACGATCCGCCGCCGCATGGCCAGCCGATCCCGACGGCGCTGAGCGGCGGTTGATCGTGGCCACGAAGACGACACCGCCGATCCTGCATCTCTCCGAGCTAGTCGGACGACCGTTGCGCGACAGCGACGGCGAGCGGCTGGGACGGGTCGAGGACGCGATCGTGCGCCTGGGCGGCGTCGGCTATCCACCGATAACGGGATTTCTGGTCAAGGTCGCCGGACGCACCTCCTACCTCGGCATCGACCGAGTCTCAGAGATCGGCGGCGCAGGCGTGGTGCTGCGCAAGGCGAAGCTCGACCTGCGCCACTTCGAACGCCGCGAGGAGGAGGTGTTGCTAAAGCGCGACGTGCTCGACCGTCAGCTGATCAACGTTCAGGGCGCGCGGCTGGTGCGAGCCAACGAGATCGAGCTGGCCGACGTCGCCGGCTCATGGCGCGTCGTCGGCGTTGACACCGGCGCCCGCGGAGGACTGCGACGACTATTGCCAAAACCGATCGGGCATCGCATCGCCACCGGCGACTTCCTTGACTGGGCAAGCGTCGAGCCGTTCGTCGGGCACGTGCCGACCGTGCGCCTACGTATACCCCACCCTAAGCTCGCAAAGCTTCACCCTGCTCAGATCGCCGATCTGGTCGAGGCCGCCTCCCGGCGCGAGGGCGAGGAGATCATCGAGGCCGTCGGCGCCGATGATCGCGAGCTGGAGGCCGACGTGTTCGAGGAGCTCGACGAGCAGCATCTGCGCGAGTTCCTCGAGGACCGCCCCGATGAAGAGGTGGCGCAGATCCTCTCGCGGATGGCACCGGACGACGCCGCCGACACGATCGGGGAGCTGGAGGAGGAGCGCCGCGAGCCTGTGCTGGCGCTGCTGCCGGTTAGCCATCGCGTCAAGGTCAGAGCGCTACTCGGTTACGAGCCAGACGAGGCGGGCGGCCTGATGAGTCCCGAATTCGTCTCGCTGCGTGGCGTTACCTCCGCTGCCGACGCCCTGGAGGCGGTACGTCTGAGCAAGATCTCGCCAGAGCTGCTGACGGCCGTGTTTGTGATGGAGGCCGATGGATCGCTGGAGGGAAGCGTCGCGCTCGCGGCGCTACTGCGAGCAGAGCCGGGAAAGCGCCTGAGCACGCTGGTCAAGCACGAGTTGCCATCGCTGCGCGCCGACGCCCCTTTTGAAGAGGTGGCGCGCCTGATGGCCGATTACAACCTCACCTGCGCCCCGGTCGTCGACGAGCACAAGCGCATGATCGGGATCGTCACCGTCGATGACGTGCTTGAGGCGATGCTGCCGCGCGGGTGGCGGCGACGCTTCGGGCTGCTGGGCGAGGATTAGCGACAGTACGGCTTCACCGCAGGCGGTGCATGAGTCGTTGCGTCGCAGCCGATCGCAGGTCGGGGTTGGCCTCTGACAAATACACTGAGCTGCGTGAACGGCCCAGCAACCCAGTTCGATGGCGGTCCGAGTACCGGCCGCCATACGCCGCGTCCGATCGGCCACATTCGGCCGACCGCGGCTGCCCGCGCGGCTTAGCCCGCGTCGCGCCCGTCTATTCGCAGTTCTCGCCCTGCTGGGCCCGGGGCTGATCGCCGCCAACGCCGGCAACGATGCCGGCGGTATCGCCACCTACTCGGCGGTCGGGGCCAAGTACGGCTACCAGCTGCTGTGGGTGATGGTGTTGATCACCTTCTCGCTGGCGGTGGTCCAGAAGTTGGCGGCGCGCATGGGTGTCGTCACCGGCAAGGGCTTGGCTGAGTTGATCCGGGAGGAGTACGGCATCCGTTGGTCGGTCCTTGCCACCACGGCCGTGCTGGTGGCGAACATGGGCATCTGCATCTCAGACTTCGTCGGCGTCGGCGCCGCGCTTGGCCTGGCCGGGATACCGGCACAGATCTCAGTGCCGATCGCGGCGCTGGGCATCTGGCTGATCATCGTGCGCGGCTCATATCGCTCGGCCGAGCGCACGTTCATCTGGCTGACGATCCCGTTCTTCGCCTACCCGATCGCGGCGATCCTCGCTCACCCTGACTGGGGCGAAGTCGGCAAGGCAATCGTCTCACCGGAAATCCAGACCGGCTCCACCTACCTGTTGCTGGTGATCGCAACCGCCGGCACGACGATCACCCCCTACATGCAGCTGTACCTGCAGTCGGCGGTGGTCGAGCGCGGCGCCCGCGAGGAGGACCTGCCACACGAGGAACGCGAGGCGGTCGCCGGCGCGGTCTTCGCCAACCTGATCGCCGGCTTCATCATCATCGCCACCGGAGCCACGCTGTTCAAGCACGGCATCCACGAAGTCAGCTCCGCCGCCGGTGCCGCCCGCGCCCTCAGCCCGTTCGCCGGCTCCTACGCCGAGGTGCTGTTCGGCGTCGGACTGCTCGGCGCCAGCCTGCTGGCATGCGCGATCCTGCCGATCGCCACCTCCTACGTGGTCTCCGAGTCGCTCGGCTACGAGAAGGGCATCGGCCGCCGTCGCGAGGAGGCGCCGGTGTTCGTCTCGCTGATCACGGGCATGATCGCGATCGGAGCGCTGGTGGCGATGGTCCCCGGGGTACCGGTGATCTCCCTGCTGGTGGGCGTGCAGGTCGTAAACGGCTTGCTGCTGCCGATCAACCTGTTCTTCATATGGCGGTTGTCGCGCTCGCGCCGCGTGATGGGAGAGCGCCGCAACGGATTCGTCCTCGACGGCATTGCCGGAATCACCGTCGTGGTCACCTCGACGCTGTCGCTGGTGCTGGTCGCGGTGACGGTGCTCGGGCTGTAGGCGGGACTCGACCTGGTTCGCTACCGCTCTCAGGTCGAGTCCAACCGCTTCCCTATCGCTTCTTGCGTGCCTG
>DASTPN010000119.1:0-4834 GCA_035719985.1 Solirubrobacteraceae bacterium
CGGCGACTACATATGAAGGGGTGCCAAACTCGCGCGCCAGCTCGACGGTGTCACATCCCCCAACCTCGATATGACCCAGCTCGTTCAGGCGGCTGCCGAGCGGGAAGACGTGCGATAGGGCCGTTCCGGTTGCCATGAACGAAGTATGCCGCCTGAACCGTGACGACCGAGTCCGGGTGGGCGGGTCCGATACCCGATCGTCATAAGGACGACCACGCCTACGATCATCAGCACGACACTCTCCAACTGCGGGGCGGTCAGACCCAGCAACACCTCTTTGTTGCGGCGGATGAACTCCACCAGCAAGCGCTCGAGGCCACTCAGCACCAGGTACAGGCCGAGCACGACGCCAGGGCGGACGCGATCGCGCAACTTCCACAGCAAGTAGGCCAGCAGACACATCGCCACCGTCTCGTAGATCGGCGTCGGCTGCACTGTCACTCCCGGCGGCGTGGGCACCGTGCCGTGCGGATAGCCCATCGCCCACGGCAGTTTCGAGCGAATGCCGTAATCGCCGTCGCCTGAGACCTGGCAGCCGATGCGGCCGATGCCGTAGCCGAGCGCCAAGACAGTCACGCACATATCGAAGGTCACGAGACTGAGCACCCGCCGCCAGCGCATCCAGGCGATCACAGCGATCGCACCGCCGATCGCACCGCCGTACCAGACCAGGCCCGAGCCGGAGAAGATCGAGCCGACCAGTTTTCCCTTAACTTCGTCGTAGTTCTGGATCAGGAAGTAGCCCCGCGCTCCGATCAGCCCGCCGAGCAGAGCCGCGAAGACGATCTCATAGGCCCAATCGACGGGCTTATCGAGCTCGCGCAGACGACGCGCGATCACCAGGCCACAGGCCAGGAAACCCAGCGCGAAGGTGACGCCGAAGGTCTTGATCGAGATGCCGAGCAGCGTCACTTCCGGCTTCATCGCGCACGTCCTGACGGGGGCATCGGCACGCTCGGACTCTACAATCAAGGCAGATGGCTAAGCGACACTCGAGCTTCGGCAAAGACACGGGCCTTCAGCTGCGAATGCTGATGACGATGTTCCTGCTGGGCCTGGTCTACGTGGTGTTCGTCGGTGTCCTGTTCGCCGCGGGCGCAGCGGCCGGCGTGATCGTCGTTGTGGCGGTGTTCATGCTGGCGTTGCAGCTGTTCGCCTCCGACAAGGTGGCGCTCGCCACGCTCGGCGCCAAAGAGGTCACCCCGCAGGAACAGCCGGAGCTGCACGGCATCATCGAGCGGCTGTGCGTACAAGCCGACCTGCCAAAGCCGCGCGTGTGCGTGATGAACACCTCGATGCCCAACGCGTTCGCGATGGGCCGCTCGCAGAAGAAGGCCACCGTTTGCGCGACCACCGGCATCCTGGGAATGCTCGACACCGCCGAGCTCGAAGGCGTGATGGCGCATGAGCTCACACACGTGATCAACCGCGATGTGATGGTGATGACGATGGCCAGCTTCTTCGCCACGCTGGCCGCGCTGATCGCTCAATTCGCCCTGTTCTTCGGCGGCGGGTTCGGCGGCGGCTACGGGCGCAACAACGAAGAGGAGGAGGGGATCATCCTCGTCCTGCTCGTCTCGGTGATCGTCTACGCGATCTCCTTCCTGCTCCTGCAGGCGCTCTCGCGCTACCGCGAGTTCGCAGCCGACCGCGGCTCGGCCGTGCTGACGGGACGCCCAAGCGCGCTGTCCTCGGCGCTGATCAAGATCAGCGGCACGATGGATCGCATCCCCGCCCAGGACATGCGTGCGGCCGAAGGCATGAGCGCCTTCTTCATTGTGCCGGCGCGCACCAAGCAGTCGATCATGAACCTCTTCTCCGACCACCCGTCGCTGGAGAAGCGCCTGGACGCGCTCAGCCGGTTGGAGACCCAGTTGCAGAGCCCCGCCTAGCCACCGTGCGCGCCATCACCGACTAGCCCGTGGGCCTCAGAGACATCCTCACCGGGCGCCACGAGGTAAAGGGGCCCGCCCCGGACCGCCTGTTCGCGATCTCGACCGCCTATGTGGCGCTTGAGGCAAAGCACCAGGTCTCCCCCGGTGGCGCGGCCGCGATCGTCTTCCAGGCGCTGGCGACCAGCGAGTTCGAAGCGACCATCAAGGAAATGGAAGAAGTCGTCGTCGCCACCGGCGGCGAGAGCGGCACCAAGGTGCACACCGAGGACGATTCGTTCGGCTACCGCTGGATGGTGCTCAGCGACGACTCGGTCGAAGACCTAGCGGTCGGCATCAACGCGGTCTCGAGCTCGATCGAGACGGGCGGTCACGGCGAGCGGCTGTTGTGTGCGGTGTTCGCCTTCAAGGACGCCCACGATCGCAAGCTGTACTTCATCTACAACTACAAGCGGGGTTACTGGTACCCGTTCGTACCGGCGCCGGGTGGAGCCAACGAGCGCTCGACCGAGCGCGAGCTGCAACTGAAGGCGCAGATGGCCGACGAACTACCGATCGAGCCGGAACTGGAGCGGTGGTTCCCGCTCTGGGGAATTCCTATCTGAGCTAACTCAGTCCGGGATCAAGCCCTCGCCCGTGAACTCCTGGCTCGCTTCGGCGAACGTGATGTCGTCGGGCGGCAGGATCAGGTCGGAGGTCTCGATCTCATCGTCACCTACAACGGTGCCATTCGCGCGCACGAAGTCGAGCAGCGCCGTGAAGGCAGGTTTGAATGCCTCTTCGTCGCCTGCTTCGACCGCCTGCACCAAGGTAGCGTCGAGTTCGTTTAGCCGAGGGTGCAGCGACTCGTCGATGCGGAACTGGTCCTCGCCTGAGATTCGCACGATCATGCCTGCTCCTTCGAACCCTCGCCGCCCGCGGGCAGCTGAGCTCCACCGCCGGCTGGCGGCGCGCCGATCTCGGCCTTCATCTTCTCCAGGTCGTCATCGACGGCCGACTTGCTGGATAGCTCCTTGAGCTGACGGTCGATGTCGTCTTCGCCCGAGCCGAGCGCAGTGATGTCATCGAAGGTGCCGGCCGCTTCGAGCTCTTGCACTGCGTCCGCGCGCGCCTTCATGTTTTCGGTCTTATCGACGGCGCGCTGCATCGCCAGGCCGACGTCTGCCATCTGCTCGCCCACGCCGGTCGCTGCCTCGGAGATGCGCACCTGCGCCTCCGCTGCGGAGTACTGCGCCTTGATGACCTCCTTCTTGGTGCGGAAGGCCTCGATCTTGGCGCGCAGCTTCTGCTCGGAATCGGTCAGCTTCTCCTGCTGGGCTTCCAGTTCGGTGATCTGGGTGTCCAGGCCCTGCAGCTCTGTCTGAGCGATGTTCTTACGCTCAAGCGCGGTACGCGCGAGCTCTTCGTTGCCGGCGGCGAGCGCCTGGCGAGCCTGGGTGTCGAGCTTGACCAGCTGCTGCTTGAGCGTCGTCTCTTGAAGCTGCAGGCGCTTCTTGGCCGTGACGACGTCGGCGATGCCCTTCTTGACGTTCTGTAGCTGTTCGACCTGCTTCTGGTAGCTGTAGTCCAGCGTCTCGGCGGGGTCTTCGGCGCGATCCAAGAGCTTGGAGACCTTGGCCTTCACGACGGTTGACATGCGCCCGGTCAGACCGGCCATCGAGATCCTCCTATCGAGCAGGGACGGGGCTACAAGCGTAGCGAGAGCGCTTCACCGCCGTATCCGGGGAATGCGCGACCGGTTCACTGACCGCGACGATTAGTAGCCGGTCGGGTGGCGAACGCTGAAGCCGGGGTTAGCCGGGCGCAGGGGGCGCCAGCGCGGGCCCTGCTGGTTTGAGGGGTCATCGGCAGAGCTGGTGTCCAGGCGCAGGCCCGCAACGGTCATGTAGGCGTGACCGGCGTTGGTGAATATCGTCACCCAACCGCCGACACCGTGTGATCCGTAGCCTTCGAATTCAGAGGAGTCCTCGGGAACGGAGAGCAGATGACCGCCGTGCAGGGCGAAGGAGACCGTCCCGGAGCAGTCATAGCCCGGCGACTTGAAAGAAGCGTGGCCGCCACCCCAGATGTAGGGATCGCCGACGATCTGATTGCCGGCCCAGATGATCTTCTGGACATTCAGCGGGGCCGCCATCGGCGCGGCCGCAAGGCCACCTATGTAGCGCGCGGTGCGTCCAGGGACCAGCAGCTCCGGCTTGCCGGCCACGATCTGACCGGCGGCGGCGCCGCCCGTGAGCGACTTCGTTTCGCCAGAGGCTTGCGCGGAGACGTAAGGGACCACCTGGCCGGTCGCGGTGCGCTCATAGACGGGGCCGCTGTAGGCGAGGTTGGTGGAGTTGGAGGTCACCGGCGCCGTGTAGGCGGGCTTTTTGGTCGGCGTGGTCGTCGGTGCTGTGGGCGTAGCGCCGCCGGCGGAGACTGTAGAGCTGTGGCCGGAGGCCCCCCCAGCCGACACGCCGCCGTTGGAGGAAGCAAAGGCGCTGGCCGAAAAAGCCATCGCACCGAAAATGCCGCAAAGCACTGCCAGTACAGCTCTGAACCGCACGTCAACCTCTTTCGTCGGCCTGCGGGGTTAGCTGACGGGCTAGCGCTGAAAGAGCCTGCGCTTCTCACGGTTCACCGTGGGATTCGCCCCAACAACTTGGGTCCCCCGTTCCATGGCTTCTGGCCAAGGATTCGGCGTTCGGGGCGGCACGCTATCAGACTGCAATGACGCTTGCAGCGGTAGCTGGCGATCTAGCCGCGACACTCCTCGCGGCTTACGGGTAGCGTGCCCACGGGTGAGAGGCACAGGCCAGAATCCAGCCCAAAGAGGGCCCGCGCGCGGTAGCACCGCGCTTGCCGCGCTGGCGCTCGGCGCGATGTTGCTGGCAGGCGCGAGCGGTTGCGGCAAGTCAGCCGTAACGAACGGCGGCGGCTCCGGAGCGCCCGCGACGACGCCC
>DASTPN010000120.1:0-23973 GCA_035719985.1 Solirubrobacteraceae bacterium
CCGGGACGGATCTTGTTTGCGACCAGGTCCAAAGCGCCCGCCTGAACCAGGCCGGCGGCAGCCATCTTCTCGATCTCCTGCGGGGACTTCTTGACGATCACCCCAGGAGCTTATCCGCGGCTTGCTAGAGCTCGTCCTCCAGCCGCAGAGTCGCCACTGTCGCGCGTATATGGTCGTGCACCTCATCGGGAGTGCGCCTGCCGTCGAAGCGACGCAGCAGCCCGACCTCGTCGTAGTACTCGATCAACGGAGCGGTCTGACGCGCGTAGACCTCGAGGCGCCGGCGGATCGTCTCCTCCTTGTCATCGTCGCGCTGGATCAGGCGTGAGCCATCCTGATCGCAGGTCCCCTCACGCTTGGGCGGATCGAAGTCGACGTGATACACGTGCCCGCTCTTGGTACAAACGCGTCGACCGCCGAGGCGGCGTACGACATCCTCATCGGGCACCTCAATCAAGAGAGCGGCGGTCAGCCTGCGTTCAGACTCGGCCAGTGTGCTGGCGAGCGCATCGGCCTGACTGGCGTTGCGCGGGAAGCCGTCGAGCAGGAACCCTTCGCGGGCGTCCTGCTCTGAGATGCGAGCACCGATCATGCCAAGGATCACCTCGTCGGGCACGAGATCACCTGCGCTCATGTACTCCTGTGCACGCTTGCCAAGATCTGTGCCCTCGGCCACCTGTGCACGCAGCATGTCCCCGGTGGAGATGTGCGCGAGCGAGAAGTCTTCCTGCAGTCGCTCGGCCTGCGTCCCCTTGCCAGCGCCAGGAGGACCCAGCAGTATGAGGTTGGTCTGCACCATCCGGGGAGCCTACCCGCTCGGCCGCCGTCGGCTCAAGCAGCCCGCCAGCGTGCCGCTAGCGCAGGAAGCCCTCGTAACTTCGCATCATCAACTGCGCCTCGAGCTGCTTCATCGTTTCCAGCGCCACTCCGATCACGATCAAGATCGAGGTGCCGCCTAGCGCAAGGTTGGTGTGCGTGCGCGCGATCAGGATCGTCGGCAGCGCCGCCACAGCCGCGAGGAATAGCGCACCTGGGAACGTCAGCCGGGCGAGGATGCGGTCGAGGAATTCGGCGGTGGGCCGGCCCGGCCTGACGCCGGGAATGAAGCCGCCGTACTTCTTCAAGTTGTCGGCCTGGTCAACCGGATTGAAGGTGACCGCCGTGTAGAAGTACGTGAAGACGATGATGAATATCGACTCGCCGAGGATGAAGTGCCAACTGGTCGGTGTGAAGAAGTCCGAGACGCTTTTCGCCCACGGCGTTTTGATCAGCTGACCGACGGTCGGTGGGAAGGCCATGATGCTCGCGGCGAAGATGACGGGGATCACCCCGGCCATGTTCACGCGCAGCGGCAGGTAGGTCTGGCCGCCTTCGGACATGCGCCGCCCGATCACGCGCTTTGCGTACTGCACCGGGATGCGCCGCTGCCCCTCCTGCACGAAGACGATGGCGGCGACGACCGCGAGCACGAGGAACGGCATCATCACCTTGAAGACCTGGTCGCCACTGTTCCACCAAGAGTTGATACCGGTCGGCAGCCGCGAGACAATGGAGGCGAAGATCAGCAGCGAGATGCCGTTGCCGATGCCGCGCTGGGTGATCAACTCGCCAATCCACATCAGCAGGATGCAGCCGGCCGTTAGACAGACGGCGATCAGAAAGATGTGCGGCGCGTCGAATTTGTTGATCACCGATTCGCCGGTGTTGGCCTGTAGCGAGCGGAACAGGAACACGTAGCCGATTGACTGCGCAAACGCCAGGCCGACCGTCAGATAGCGCGTGTACTGGGTGATCCGTTGTTGGCCGACTTCGCCTTCCTTAGAGAGCTTTTCAAGCGAAGGCACTACTACCTGCAGCAGCTGCAGGATGATCGAGGCGGTGATGTAAGGCATGATCCCGAGCGCGAAGATCGCGATACGGGCAAGCCCGCCACCGGAGAAGGTGTTCAGCAGTCCGAGGATGCCCGCGCCGCCGAGCTTCTGCTGCAGGCTGGAGACCGCGCTGAAGTTGATGCCGGGCACCGGGATATGCGAGCCCAGACGGTAGATCAGCAGCATCGCTCCCGTAAACAGGATCTTCTTGCGGATGTCCGCAACTTGGAAGGCGCTGAGGATAGTTGAGAGCATGAGCTTTGCCCGCCTCTCGCGGGTCGGCCGATTCTAGCTCTCGACGACGGTGCAGGTGCCGCCGGCGGACTCGATCCGCTCGCGCGCGGCCTTGCTGAAGGCGTGAGCGTGAACCGTCAGCGCCTTGGAGAGCTCGCCCTTGGCCAGCACCTTTACCGGGATGTCTTTGCGGGTGGCAAGCCCCTTGGACTTCATCAGCTCGATCGTCACCTCGGCGCCGGCGTCGAAGCGAGCCTCCAGGTCGGAGACATTGACCGCCTGCGTGTGCGTGCGGAACATCTCAAATGGCATCGACTTCTTCATGTGCGGCCCGCGCAGCTTGCGCATGCGCATGTGGATCGGCATCTGCCCGCCCTCAAAGCGCGAGCGGCGCTTGGAGCCCGAGCGCGAACCGGCACCCTTCTGCCCACGCCCTGAAGTCTTGCCGGTACCGGAGCCTTCACCGCGACCAATACGCTTGCGTGGACGGCGGCTGCCGGGAGCGGGCTTGAGCGTGTGCAGCCCGATCCGCTCCTGCGCCTCCTCCTCTTTCTTGGTGGGCGCCATCAGCTCTTCTCCGCAATCTCGACGAGGTGGCGAACCGCGTGCACCATGCCGCGTGCTTGCTCGCAATCCTTTACCTCAACCGTATGGCCGATGCGGCGCAGGCCGAGAGAGCGCAACGTGTCAAGCTGACGTTTGTTGGAGCCGTTGCTGGAGCGTCGCTGTGTCACCTGGAGGGTTGCCATCAGGCCGTTGCCTCACTCGGCTCGGAGGCTTGCGGATCGGCCGCAGGAGCCTCGGTGGCCGGCTCGGTGACCGAAGCCTCCTCGCTGCCGGTGACGGCACTCGCCTCGGCAGCGCCGTTCTCGGCGGCGCCGTCTTTCGGCTGCTCGGTCAGACCCAGCACCTTGGCGATCGACAAGCCGCGCAGCTCGGCGACCTCTGAGGGGGTGCGCAGCTCGCGCAGGCCCTGCACGGTTGCCTTGACCAGATTGATCGGGTTTTGCGTGCCAAGGCTCTTGGAGAGGATGTCGTGGATGCCGGCAAGCTCGAGCACCGCGCGTACGCCACCGCCGGCGATCACGCCCGTACCTGGGGAGGCCGGCTTGAGTAGGACTCGTCCCGAGCCAAAGATGCCAGTCGTCTGGTGGGTGATCGTGGAGCCGTGCTTGGGAACGCGGAAGAGGTCCTTCTTGGCGCGCTCGACTCCCTTCTGGATCGCGAGCGGCACCTCATTAGCCTTGCCGTAGCCGATACCGACCACTTCACGTTCGTCGCCGACGACCACGAGCGCGGTGAAGGAGAAACGGCGTCCACCCTTGACCACCTTGGCGACGCGGTTGATCTCAACGACACGCTCCTGGAGGTCCAGGCTGCCGGGGTTGACTGATCGATCTGAGTTCATGTGAGCAAGTGAGAGTAGCTGGCCGGAGCCGCTAGACCGTGATGCCGGCCTCGCGGATCGCCTCAGCGAAGGTCTTGACGTGACCGTGATAGCGGTAGCCGCCGCGGTCGAATACAACCTCAGAGATGCCGGCCTTCTGGGCGCGCTCGGCTAGCAGCTCGCCGCTGCGCTTGGTGCGCTCGACGCTCTTTAGCTTGCGCAGATCCGCCTCGTACCAGTGAACAGCGGCAAGCGTGTTGCCGGTCGAATCGTCGATGAGCTGCGCGGATATGCCGCGGTTAGAACGGAATACCGACACGCGCGGGCGCGCGGCGGTACCGGATACCTTGGCGCGAACGCGTCGGCGCCGTTTAAGGCGTCGAGCCTCCTTGGTGAGAACGGTCATGCCCTCTTCCCCACCTTGCGCTGGACGTACTCACCCTCGTAGCGGATCCCCTTGCCCTTGTAGGGCTCTGGCGGACGCTGCTTGCGGATGATCGCGGCGATCTCACCGACCTGCTGCTTGGAGATGCCCTTGACGACGATGCGGGTCGGCTGGGGCACTTCAAATTCGATTCCGCTGGGAGCGGGGATTGGAACGGGGTGCGAGTAGCCAACGGCCAGCTCCAGGTTCTTGCCCTTCAGCTGCGCGCGGTAACCGACGCCCTGGATCTCGAGCCGCTTCTCGTAGCCGGCGGTTACGCCTTGCACCATGTTCGCGACGAGCGAGCGGGTCAGGCCGTGCAGGGCTCGATGCTCGCCGCGGTCGGTCGGGCGCGAGACGAGCAGTGTCTCACCTTCCTGAAGCACTTCGATGTCGCGCGGGACGCGCTCGGAGAGCTCTCCCTTCGGTCCCTTCACGCTCACCAGTTCAGGCTCGATCGTGACGGTCACGCCCGAGGGCAGTTGTATTGGGCGTCTTCCGATTCTCGACATCGTTTGCTCCTACCAGACCTGTGCGAGAACCTCGCCGCCAACACCAGCGGCGCGCGCGTCGTGGCCTGTCATGACCCCACGCGAAGTGGACACGATCGAGGTCCCCATACCGCCGAGCACCTTGGGAATGCGCGTCGCCTCGACGTAGGTGCGACGTCCCGGCCGCGATACCCGGCGCAGTCCAGAGATCGCCGAGCGACGATCATCGGTGTACTTCAAACGAATCTCGATTACCTGGCCGGCGCCACCTTCGGGCGCTGGGAGCACGGTCCAAGAGTCGATGTAGCCCTGCTCGGTGAGGATGCGCGCAACCTCGGCCTTCAGGTTGGAGGCCGGGATCTGGACGGTCTCGTGCGCGGCGCGGATCGCATTGCGGATGCGCGTGAGAAAGTCGGCTATCGGATCTGTCATCGACATAGGGTGAAGGCTCTTGTTCCTGTGTTCAAAAAGTGTGGTTGGACAGCTTGCTGGAAGCCTCTACCAGGAGGACTTCGTCATTCCCGGTATCTGGCCGTTGTGGGCTAGCTCGCGCAAACAGATGCGGCACAGCCCGAACTTGCGGTACACCGAATGCGGACGACCGCAACGGTTGCAGCGAGTATATGCACGTGTCTTGAACTTCGGCGGGCGCGCCTGCTTGACGCGCAGCGATGTCTTGGCCATCAGGCGGCGCTCCCGTCGCTGGATTTGTCGATACCGGCAGCCTCGTCGAAGCCGGCCGGTCTGCCCTGAGCGGCAAACGGCATCCCGAGTGCGACCAGCAAGGCAAAGGCTTCCTTGTCGCCGTTCGCGCTGGTGGTGATCGTAATGTCGATCCCTCGCACCTGGTCAATCGCGTCGTAATCGATCTCAGGGAAGATGATCTGCTCGCGGACGCCCATCGAATAGTTGCCGTGCCCGTCGAAGGAGCGCGGGTTCAGCCCGCGGAAATCGCGGATCCGGGGGATCGCGACCGCCGTGAGGCGGTCGAGGAACTCATAACCACGCTCACCGCGAAGCGTCACAGCGACACCAACGGGCATCCCCTCGCGCAGCTTGAAAGCGGCGATCGACTTGCGCGCGCGGCGAATACTCGGCTGCTGACCGGCGATCGTTGCCAATTGCTCCTGCGCGGCCTTGAGCACTTTGGAGTCCTGGCGAGCGTCACCGACACCCATGTTCAGGGTGATCTTCTCGAGCTTGGGCGCCTGCATCACCGATGAGTAGCCGAAACGCTCGATCAGGCTCGGGCGGATCTCGTCTAGGTAGCGGCTCTTCAGTCGGGCTGTGGTCTGTGTGCTCATCGTCAGTCGAGCCTCGTACCCGAGCGCTTGGCGACGCGGAAGCGACGTCCGTTTTCGCGCTCGATACCGATGCGAGTCGGCTTTTCGTCCTTGGGGTCGGCGAGCATCACGTTGGAGATGTGAATCGGCCCCTCCTGCTCGATCACGCCACCCACTGTCTGGCGTGCGCCGGCTACTTGCTGGGGGCGCATGTGGCGCTTGACCATGTTCAGACCCTCTACATAGACACGTTCGCGGGCCGGATCGACCCGCAACACGCGGCCACTCTTGCCGCGAGCCTTGCCGGCGATCACGTGGACCTTGTCTCCTGAGCGAATCTTCAAGGACCGTCGAGCGCCCTGTGTGCTCGCTGCTCGGGCCATCTAAAGTACCTCCGGCGCGAGCGAGACGATCTTCATGAAGTTGCGATCACGCAGTTCGCGCGCCACCGGCCCAAACACGCGCGTGCCACGCGGGTTGTTCTGGTCGTCGATGATCACGGCGGCGTTGTCATCGAAGGAGATGTAGGTGCCGTCGTCGCGCCCAAAGGGCTTCTTCGTGCGCACGACAACGGCCGTCACCACGTCGCCCTTTTTGACCGATCCATGCGGGTTGGCCTGCTTGACGGTGGCTGTGATCACGTCGCCGACAAACGCGTAGCGGCGCTTGGAGCCACCCTTGACGCGAATGCAGAGGATCTCGCGGGCGCCGGTGTTATCGGCGACACGTAGCCGGGTCTCGTTCTGGATCATCGTGCGCGCTCCAAAACATCGACCAGCCGCCAACGCTTGCTGCGCGAGAGAGGTCGACTCTCGATAACGCGTACGACATCGCCCTCATTGGCGTCGTTGTTCTCGTCGTGAGCATGCAGGGTGCTCGAGGAGCGGACGATCTTCTCGTAGCGGCGGTGGCGACGAGCGACGTCGATGCGCACTGTGATCGTCTTGTCGGCCTTATCGGAGACGACTACCCCCTGGCGCACCTTCGGCGAGCCCTCGACAAGAGCGTGCACGGGAGCAAGCGGCTCGGGTGCTGGCGCGTTCTTGCGACGCTCTGCCGACTTGGCTCGTTCTTGCAAGCGACGTACGCGTCGCTTGACGGCCTTGTCCTTGCGCACCGCTAGGCGCTCGGCGTGGCGCTCCTCGGCGGTGCGCTGAGCGCGAGCCTCACCACTATGAGTAGAGCGGACCTTGCGGCGGCGCTCCTTTGAAGAGAGCTGCTCGGCGGACTCTGCGGGCGCCGCGGCGGCTGCCGGAGCTTTTGCCGGCTCAGCGGAGGCCTCCTCGACGGCCGTCGGCTCAGCCTGCTCGGGCGTCGCGGCGCTCTCTGGAGTCTCGTTGTCTGTCTCGTCAGCCATCTCTATCCGTTTCGCTCTTCAGTTTCGCTTCTCAATTTTGTCCTGCGCGAGAAAGCACGCGCTGGCGCTCGACGGTCAGTGCGCGTGCGAGGTCGCGGCGCGCCTTGGCAATGCTGGCGGTGTCCTCGAGCTCGCCTGTGGCATTCGCGAAGCGCTTGCCGAACAGGTCCTTGCGCAACTTGCCGATCTCCTCCGACAGTTCGTCGTCGGGCAGATCCCTGATTTCCTTGGCCTTCATCCTCAGTCCTCGCGTAGAACGAACTTGGATTTGACCGGAAGCTTGTGTGCAGCCAGGCGGATCGCTTCACGCGCGAGCGGCTCGGGAACACCAGCGAGCTCGAACATCACACGGCCAGGCTTGACTACGGCCACCCACCCTTCGGGGTTGCCCTTGCCCGAGCCCATGCGAGTCTCCGCCGGCTTCTTGGTGACAGGCTTATCGGGAAAGACGTTGATCCAGACCTTGCCGCCACGCTTGATCTTGCGAGTCATAGCGATACGGGCAGCCTCGATCTGGCGGTTGGTAAGCCAGCCCTGCTCGAGCGACTTGAGTCCGTACTCACCGAACTGGACCTTCACCTGTCCGCGTGAGAGTCCGCGGCGCCGGCCGCGGTGCTGCTTGCGATGCTTGACGCGCTTAGGGGAGAGCATTAGCGCCCACCGCCAGGACCACGACCGCCACCGGGACCGGGACCACCGCCACGTCCACCTGGACCGCCGCGACCACCGCCGGGCCCACCAGGACCACGACCGCCACCAGGACCTCCCCGACCACGACCGCGGCCGTCACGGCCATCGCGGCCACCGCGACCTTCACGATCGCTCGATGGCGGCGGCGGCGCGCTCATGTCGGTCAGGTCGGCGCCAGTGTAGCCCTCGGGCATGATCTCGCCCTTGTTGATCCAACACTTCACTCCGATACGCCCGAAAGTGGTGCGCGCCTCGTAGAAGCCATAGTCGATGTCGGCGCGCATCGTGTGTAGCGGCACGCGGCCATCGGAGTAGCTCTCGGTGCGTGCCATCTCGGCGCCGCCGAGGCGCCCGGCTACCTGCACCTTGACGCCCTTAGCACCTGAGCGCATCGCGCTTGTCAACGCGCGCTTCATGGCGCGGCGGAAGGCAACGCGGTTTTGCAACTGCTCGGCGATCGACTGAGCAACCAGCGAGGCGTCGAGCTCAGGGCGCTTGATCTCGTGGATGTTGACCTTGATCTGCTTATGGGTCATTCGATTGAGATCGCGACGCAGCGCGTCCACTTCAGCGCCGGACTTGCCGATCACGATCCCCGGGCGAGCCGTATGGATGTTGACCTCAAGCTCGTTGGCGTCCTTGCGGATGGTGATGTTGGCCAGCCCCGCGTGCGCCAGCTTCTCGACGATGTGCTCGCGGACACGAATGTCCTCGGCGAGATACTCGGCGAAGTTGCGCTCGTTGAACCAGTTGGACTTCCAGTCGTGGATGTAGCCCACGCGCATTGCCTCTGGATGAACCTTCTGTCCCATGTCTTTTCTCGTAAGTCCTGTCTGGTCTTTGGCCGGCGCTACGCCTTGGGCGTGAGCGTGATCGTCAGATGGCTTGTGCGCTTGCGTATCGGGGTTGCGCGCCCTTGAGCGCGCGGCCGGAAACGCTTGATCGTGGGTCCTTCGTCGGCGAACGCCTCCCGCACGAACAGGTCTTCCTCGATCAGCTCGTGGTTGTTCTCCGCATTGGCCACCGCCGACTCGAGCAGCTTGCTCCAGTCCCGGGCGACCTCCCGAGGGGTGAAAGCGAGGATAGCGCGCGCCTCCTCAACGGACTTGCCACGCAAATGCCCACACACCATCCGCGCCTTGCGCGCCGAGGTGCGAACGTAACGCGCATGGGCGCTCACGACCTTACGGCGGGCCGGCGCGGCAGCCTGACCGCGAGCGGCGGTGCGCTCTGACGGTGCGGGCTTCTCGGCCTTAGGCTCGGTGGCCTGCTCGGCCTTAGGGGCAGCCTTCTGCTTGGAAGCAGCCTCCGCCTTGGGAGTTGCCTCTGCCTTCGGGGCAGCGGCCTTTGCCTTGCGCGCGGGGGCCTTCTTCTCAGCAGCAGCCTCAGGAGCGGGAGCTGCCTTCTCCGCAGCGGGCTTCTTCTCCGCAGCCGGCTTCTTGGCGGCCGCGGGCTTCTTGGCTGCCGCCTTGGGCTTCTCCTGTGCCTCTATCTCCGGCTGCTCCTCGACTGGCTTATCGGGCGGGGTCATCGCACCTTCCCCGAGCCCGCGTGGCCACGGAACACGCGTGTGGGGGCAAACTCGCCGAGCTTGTGGCCGACCATCGACTCGCTGATGAAGACAGGCACATGCTTCTTGCCGTCGTGCACGGCAAGCGTGTGGCCGACCATCTCCGGAAAGATCGTTGAGGTGCGCGACCAGGTGCGCAACATCTTCTTGGTGTTCTCCGCGTTCATCGCCTCGATGCGCGTCATCAGGCGCTCTTCGACCCACGGTCCCTTCTTGCTGGAGCGACTCATCGTTGCTTGCCCTTCCCGCGGCGACGGCCGCGCACGATGTACTTGTCCGACGCCTTGTTCTTCTTGCGGGTGCGGTAGCCGAGCGTCGGCACGCCCCACGGCGTGACTGGGTGGCGACCGGCGGTGGTCGATCCCTCGCCGCCTCCGTGCGGGTGGTCGACCGGGTTCATGGCGACTCCACGTGTCTGCGGACGCACGCCCATGTGGCGCTTGCGGCCCGCCTTTCCGACCTTAACGTTCTGGTGCTCTGCGTTGCCGATCACTCCGACGGTGGCGCGACACTCGGCGCGGACCATTCGCATCTCCCCCGAGGGCAAACGCAGGGTCGCCATGTCACCGTCCTTGGCCATCAGCTGCACCGATGCGCCAGCTGAGCGCGCCATCTGCCCACCTCGGCCCGGTTGCAGCTCGACATTATGAATCACCGTACCCACCGGCATGCGCGCCATCGGCAGGCAGTTGCCGACCGCGATCTCCGCCTCCTCGCCGGAGGAGACGGTCATGCCGACGGTCAGGCGCTGAGGAGCCAGGATGTAGCGCTTCTCGCCGTCGAGGTAATGAAGCAGCGCGATGTAGGAGGAGCGATTGGGGTCGTACTCGATTGCGGCGACCTTGGCGGGCACTCCGTCCTTACGACGCTTGAAGTCGATGCGGCGATACAGGCGCTTGGCGCCGCCACCACGATGGCGCGAGGTCTTGCGACCATGGGCGTTGCGCCCGCCGCTCTTCTTCAGTCCCTCGACGAGCGTGCGCTCGGGCTCGGTCTTGGTGACCTCGGCGAAGTCGGGATAGGTGGCAAAGCGCCTGCCTGGGCTTGTTGGCTTGGGCTTGCGAATCGGCATCGTCTACTCCCCTGTCCCCTCTAGGCCCTGGAAGATCGGAATGCTCTGACCAGGCGTGACTTGCACGATCGCCTTCTTCCACGCGCGTGTGCGTCCACGCGTGACGCCGCGTCGCTTGGGCTTTGATTTGACACTGAGCGTTCGCACCTCAAGGACCTTGACGCCAAACAGCGACTCGACCGCTTGGCGGATCTGGGTGCGATGCGCGTCGGGATGAACCCGGAAGGTGTACTTGCCCACGGCGGAGAGAGCGAAGCTCTTCTCGGAGAGCACCGGCTTGATGATCACCTGCGAGCTGTCCATCAGGAGGCCTCCCTGGCAGCCGACTTGGAGGCACGCGCGGTTAGCTCGCTGAGCGCAGCCTCAGAGACCAGCAAAGAGGCCGCTCCAAGTAGATCCGCGATCCCGACGCTCTCGGGTGTCAATACCGCAACACGGGCGAGGTTGCGGAAGGACAGCGCAGCCGCTGACTCCTCCGCCATCACGACGACAAGTGTCGGGCGTGGCTGCGTCCAATCTTCGAGCAAGTCGCTGGCATCCACGGTCTTTGGCTTTTGGAACGCTGCGGCGTCGAGGATCGCAAGCGACCCCCGCTGAGCGTGCAGCGAGAGCGCGCTGCGCAGCGCGGCACGCTGCTCCTTGCGATTGACCTTGAAGGTGTAGGAGCGCGGTTGCGGCCCAAACACGGTGCCACCGCCGGTCCACAGAGGCGAGCGACTGGAACCCGCACGTGCGCGTCCGGTGCCCTTCTGGCGCCAAGGCTTGGAGCCACCGCCGGAGACATTCGCGCGAGTCTTGGTGGCAGCGGTGCCACGCCTGCGGGCGGCCTGCTCGGCGCGCACACTCTGGTGCACGAGCGGCTCGTGAAAGCCGGCGCCGAAGGCGCTCTGATCGAGCGAGACCTTCTTACTGGACTTGCCCGATGGGCTGAGCATGGGAGCGTCAGGCATCGCCGCGCACCTCCACGACACTGCCTCTGGGGCCGGGGACCGAGCCGCGCAGCATCATCAGATTCTGCTTGGGGTCGAGCGCAACGATCTCAAGACCAGGCTGGGTGGCACGCTTGTTACCCATCTGACCCGGGCCGCGGATACCCGGACGCACGCGCGCGGGATCGGCGGAGGCCCCGATCGAACCGGGAGCGCGCACGTTGTGCGATCCGTGAGACACGGGACCCCGTTTGAAACCGTGGCGTTTGACCGTACCCTGAAAGCCCTTGCCCTTGGAGATGCCGGCAACCTTCACGCGCGAGCCGACCTCAAAGGACTCGACCGTCACCGACTCGCCGACTTGCAGCTCAGTGGGCTGGCCACCGGTAATCCTGAACTCGACGACGTGGCGCATCGGCCCGGCGTCAGCCTTCTTTAGATGGCCGAGCTCAGCCTTTGTGAGGTGCTTCTCCTTAGTCTGGCCGAATGCAAGCTGGACGGCTTCGTAGCCGTCGCGCTCGGCGGTGCGCACCGCCGTGACCGGGCATGGGCCGGCCTGCAGCACGGTGACACGCGCGACGCTTCCGTCCTCTGCGAAGACCTGCGTCATGCCGAGCTTCTTGGCGAGAATCGCTGACATCCGCTCGCTCTCAGGTCGCCAGACGGATCTCGATGTCAACGCCCGCCGGCAGATTGTCCAGGCGTTGTAGCGAGTCGACCGTCTTGGGGCTCGGCTGGTGGATGTCGATCAGACGCTTGTGCGTGCGGATCTCGAAGTGCTCGCGCGAGTCCTTGTCCTTGAACGGCGAGCGAATCACGCAGTAGACGTTCTTCTCGGTCGGCAGCGGCACGGGTCCGGAGACCGTCGCGCCGGTGCGCGTGGCTGTCTCCACGATCTCCTTCGCGGCCGACTCGATAGCGGACGTGTCGTACGCCTTCAGTCGGATCCGGATCTTATTTTGGGTGGCTGCTGCCATGTGTAATCGCTAGGGCTCGTTAGAACTCGTATCGGCTAAAAAGAAACCCCCCGACGGATGCCGGGGGGCAGTGATTCTGTGCTTACTCGATGATCTCGCTGACCACGCCCGAGCCGACGGTGCGCCCACCCTCGCGGATAGCGAAACGCAGACCCTGGTCCATGGCGATCGGCTGAATCAGCTCGATCTCCATTGCGACGTTGTCGCCAGGCATGACCATCTCGACGCCCTCGGGCAGCTTGGCCACGCCGGTTACGTCGGTCGTACGGAAGTAGAACTGAGGCCGGTAGCCCGTGAAGAACGGAGTGTGACGACCACCCTCCTCCTTCTTGAGGATGTAGACCTCGGCTTTGAACTTGGTGTGAGGCGTGATCGAGCCGGGCTTGCACAGCACCTGGCCGCGCTCGATCTCCTCGCGCTTGGTACCACGCAGCAGACAACCGACGTTATCGCCCGCCTGTCCCTGGTCGAGGATCTTGCGGAACATCTCGACGCCGGTCACAACCGTTGTGGTCGTGTCGTGGACTCCCACGATCTCGACCGTGTCGCCTGTGTTGACGACGCCCTGCTCGACGCGACCGGTTGCGACGGTGCCGCGGCCGGTGATCGTAAAGACATCCTCGACAGGCATCAGGAACGGCTTGTCGAGCTCTCGGACAGGCTGCGGGATGTAGCTGTCCAGCGCCTCGGCCAGCTCGACGATCTTGGCCTTGTACTCCTCGTCGCCTTCAAGCGCCTTCAGCGCGGAGCCCGTGATGAACGGGATGTCATCGCCCGGGAAGTCGTACTCGGAGAGCAGCTCGCGCACCTCAACCTCGACCAGTTCCATCAGCTCCTCGTCATCGACCATGTCGGCCTTGTTGAGGAACACGACGATGTAGGGGACGCCGACCTGACGGGCCAACAGGATGTGCTCGCGGGTCTGAGGCATCGGACCGTCGGCCGCGGAGACCACCAGGATCGCCCCGTCCATCTGGGCGGCGCCGGTGATCATGTTCTTGACGTAGTCGGCGTGCCCGGGGCAGTCGACGTGCGCGTAATGACGGTTCTCGGTCTGGTACTCCACGTGCGAGGTGGCGATCGTGATCCCGCGCTCCTTCTCCTCCGGAGCGTTGTCGATCTCCTCGAAGCTGCGGGCTTCGCCGCCCATCTTCTCGGCGAGCACAGTCGTTATGGCGGCGGTCAAGGTCGTCTTGCCGTGATCGATGTGTCCGATCGTTCCGACGTTGACGTGCGGCTTGTCGCGCTCGAACTTCTCCTTGGCCACTTTCTGTTCAGCTCCTGTTATCGACTTGGACGTTCGCCGCTCGTGTAAGGGCGAACCTGGGAAATCTATCTAAATGGGGACTTTCTTGACTTCTGCCTACGCGGGTACAGGCTCACCTGTGCGCTGCTCGATGATCTTCTCGGCGATGTTCGGGGGTACCTCCTCGTAGCCCTCGAACTGCATCGTGTAGTTGGCCCTGCCCTGCGTGTTAGAGCGTAGGTCGGTCGCGTACCCGAACATCTCGCTGAGTGGGACGCGCGCCGTGATCGCAAGCGCGTTGCCGCGCTGCTCCTGGCCCTCGACCCGTCCTCGCCGACTTGAGAGATCACCGATGACGGTGCCCAGAAAGTCTTCAGGGGCAACCACCTCCACGGCGAAGATGGGCTCGAGCAGAACCGGCTTGGCACGCCTGGCGGCCTCCTTGCAGGCGATCGAACCGGCAACCTTGAAGGCGATCTCCGAGGAGTCGACGTCGTGGTACTTGCCGTCCACAAGCGTCACGCGCACGTCGACCATCGGGTAGCCCGCCTTCACGCCGTTCTCGAGCGCCTCCTCGACGCCCTTCTCCACAGCCGGGATGAACTCGGAGGGGATGGCGCCGCCCTTGATCTTGTTGATGAAGTCAAAGCCCTCTCCCGGCGCCGGCTCCATATTGATGTAGACGACGCCGAACTGACCCGAGCCGCCCGTCTGGCGCACGAACTTGCCTTCGATCTTCTCTGCGACGCCACGCACGGTCTCGCGGTAGGACACCTGCGGACGACCAACGTTTGCCTCGACCCCGAACTCGCGCTTCATGCGGTCGACCAGCACTTCGAGGTGGAGCTCTCCCATGCCGGAGATCTCGGTCTGGCCGGTTTCTTCATTGGTGCGCACCTGGAAAGTGGGGTCCTCCTCGGCGAGGCGACCGAGCGCGACGGACATCTTCTCCTGATCGACCTTCGTCTTGGGCTCTACCGCCACCTTGATGACGGGCTCCGGGAAGGTGATGTTCTCTAGCTTGATCGGGGCGTCGGGGGCGGCGAGCGTGTCGCCGGTGATGACCTGCTTGATGCCCACCGCGGCGGCGATGTCGCCCGCGTAGACCTCAGAGACCTCCTCGCGCTCGTTAGCGTGCATCATCAGGATGCGTCCCACGCGCTCGGTGCGACCGGAGTTGACGTTGAGCAAGCGCGCGCCGGCCTCTAGTTTCCCGGAGTAGACGCGGAAATAAGTGAGCTTGCCGACGTAGGGATCGGCCATGATCTTGAAGGCAAGAGCGGCGAAGGGCTCTGAATCATCGGCATGGCGCTCGATCTGGGGCTCCTCGCCGTCGCCCTTCACAGGTTCGGCACCGCTCACGGCGGGCACGTCCAGCGGCGAGGGGAGGTAGTCGACGACCGCATCGAGCAGCGGCTGTACGCCCTTGTTCTTGAACGAGGACCCACACAGCACCGGGGTGAGCTTTGTCGAAAGGGTCGCTTTACGGATCGCCTGCTTGAGCACCTCCTCCGGGACCTCGGCCTCCTCCAGGATGAGCTCGAGCAGAGCGTCGTCGTAGTGAGAGACCTCCTCCAAGAGGTGTTCGCGGGCGGCCTCGGCGGCTTCGAGCAGGCCCTCAGGGATGTCGGCCTCTTCCTGCTCGGTTCCTAGCTCATCTTTGTAGACGATTGCCTTCATCTTGACGAGATCGACGACACCCAGGAAATCCCCCTCGGCACCGATCGGCAACTGGATTGGGACAGGGTGCGCGCCGAGCCGGTCGATCATCGTCTGCACGCCCTGGTCGAAGTCGGCGCCGATGCGATCCATCTTGTTGATGTAGGCGATGCGCGGGACGTGGTACTTATCGGCCTGGCGCCACACGGTCTCCGACTGAGGCTCGACGCCGGCGACCGAGTCAAACAGCGCGATGGCGCCGTCGAGGACGCGCAGCGAGCGCTCGACCTCGACGGTAAAGTCGACGTGGCCGGGAGTGTCGATGATGTTGATGCGGTGCCCATCCCACTCGGCGGTGGTGGCGGCGGAGGTGATGGTGATGCCGCGCTCCTGCTCCTGTTCCATCCAGTCCATCACCGCGGCGCCCTCGTGGACCTCGCCGATCTTGTAGGTGCGTCCGGTGTAGTAGAGGATGCGCTCAGTCGTCGTGGTCTTGCCCGCGTCGATGTGGGCCATGATCCCGATGTTGCGCGTCTTCTCGAGTGGGAACTTACGGGGCATCAGATTGAGTTAGATCTCGGGATTTCGTTTCAGTGAGGGCGATGGGGCTCAGCGCGCAAGGACTCAGAGCAAAAAAATGGGCCCCGCGGGCCCATGTGCATCCGGTCGTCGGGCGGGTCGCTTCGTTATCTGGTCGAGGTCTCCATATTGGTCTCGCGTAGGCGAATCGCACGTATGCGCAGCGCTCGCCGGCGGATGGCGACTATAGCAGAGCTAACCCGCTTGGCGAACGGGCCCTTCGGCCCTCTGACGCACGCACTCGTCGGCATTTGGAGCGTCCTCGAAGACCGCGTTCAGGCGCTCCAGGACACGCGTAGTCGTGCGTAGATCCTCAGCGTCGATATCGGCGAGGACCGTTTCCCATCGCTGCTGCCAGAGCGCGCGCTTGGCCCGCACCTTCTCCTCGCCGTGGGCCGTCAGAGCAGTGACCACCACACGGCGATCGGTGCTTGAGCGCGTGCGTTGCACATGAGCGCTGGCGGCCAGGTGATCGAGCATCTGCGTGACCGTTGCCGGCGTGAGTTGCGCGGCCATCGCGAGATCGCCGGCCGACAGTGGGCCCTGCTCGCTGAGCTCGATCAGTAGTTCCATCTGGGCGTGGCTGACCTCCGAGCCAACCAGGTGAGTGTCGCGACCGCGCAGTCGCCGCAGACTGCGAAAGACGCGGCGAAAAGCCTTGCCGAGATCCAGCAGCTCAGCCTCCCATGCCTCGCGGGCGACCTTCTTTGAGGGGGCGGAAGCCGGGGACATGACAAGCTCAGACGGTCGCCGCGCTCACACGATGTCGAGCGCAACCTCGACCGAGGAGGCCGATTCGCTTGCGCTCTGAGGTCGCTCGGCACGCAGCAACATGAGGCAGGGGATCAACGTCAGTGCCGCTATCCCAAGTGCCCACCAGTAGGCGGTGTTGAACGCTCCCGCGAGCTGCTCAGGGGTGTGGGCGTGGACGCCCGCACGCTGCAGCACCACGGCCAGCACGGCTGTGCCGATCGCACCGCCGGTTCGCTGCAGCGCGTTGATCTGGGGTGTGGCATCGGATATCTGGTCGGGGCGCATGGCCGAGAAGGCCGCGCTCATCGCCGGCATGAAACACAAGCCGATGGACAGGCCGCGCACTACCAGCACCAGCGAGATCGCCACGATCGAGGTGTTGGCGCCAATGGTGGTGAACGGGAGCGTGCTGAGGCACAGGACCGATACGCCCACAAGCGCGACGCGACCGCCGCCGAAGCGCTGCGTGAGGCGACTGGCGATCGGCATCGCGATCAGCGCCCCGATCCCCTGCGGGCCGGTGAGCAGGCCGGTGTTGACGACGCTCTGCCCGCGCACCTCCTGATAGTAGAGCGGCACCAGGATCATTGCTCCGAACAGCGCCGCGCCGAGGCCGAAGTTGGTAAAGGCGGCGCCCGCGAACACACGGTTGGCGTACATCCGGATGTCCAACAGGGGGCGCTCGATCCGCAACGCATGGACACAGAAGAGCGCGATCAAAACGACCCCGGCCAGGGTCGGCACGATCACGTTGCCCGAGCCGAGCGCGGCACCCGATCCCAGTTCGCTGACGCCGTAGATCATCGCCGCAAAGCCGGTCGGCAGCAAAGCGACGCCCAGCACGTCGAGGCGTCCCGCCTCACCGGAATCGGTGCGGGGGAGCATGCGCCAGCCGAGCACGAAGGCCAGCACGCCGATCGGAACGTTGACGAAGAAGATCCACGACCAGTGCAGGTTCTGCAGGATCAGCCCGCCGACCACGGGGCCCATGATCGGGGCGAGCATGGCCGGCATCGAGACATAGCCCATCACCTTCCCCATCCGCTGCGGACCGGAGACCTGGGCCATGATCATCATCGCAACCGGCATGATCATTCCGCCGCCTGCGCCCTGCAGCACCCGGAACAGCACGAGCGAGGCGGTCGAATTGGCCAGGCCGCACAGCGCCGAGCCGGCGGTGAAGAGGACTAGCGAGGTCATGTACACCTGCTTGGCCCCGAAGCGTCGAGCCGCCCAGCCGGTTATGGGGATCACGGCCGCCAGCGAGAGCAGGTAGCCGGTGATCACCCACTGGATCTGCGAGAGCGGGCTGTGCAGGTCGTGCGAGAGCGTGTGCAACGCGACGTTGACGATCGTCGTGTCGAGAATTGACATCATCATCCCGAGGATCACGACGCCGCAGACCACCCACACATGCCGCTCGATCTTGTCCGAGGCGTGCGGGTCGTGCTGATGGATGGTGGGCCCGGAAGACATTTGGTACCAAAACCTTAGGTACCAAACCTTTATTCTTCAACCCCTTAGACTGTGGGGTTGGTCACAGAGAATGAGCTACCAGCGGTAATGGGCAAAGGCCTTGTTGGCCTGCGCCATGCGGTAGATATCGTCCTTGCGCTTGTACGCGCCGCCCTGCTGGGACTGGGCGTCGAGCAGCTCATTGGCCAAGCGCTGAGCCATTGTCTTCTCGCGACGGCCGCGGGCGAACTCGACTAGCCAGCGAACCGCGAGCGTACGGGCACGACGGGCTGGCACCTCTACGGGCACCTGGTAGGTGGCGCCGCCGACGCGACGAGAGCGAACCTCAAGTGCGGGCGTGAGCGCCTTGATCGAAGCCTCCAACTGCTCGAGCGGGTCCTTCTCGGAGCGCTCGCCGATCAGCGCCAGCGCGTCGTAGACAATCCGCTCGGCGGTGGACTTCTTGCCGTCGAGCATCACCTTGTTAATGATCTGCTGGACGAGCTTGGAGCGGTGGATCGGATCCGCTTCGACCGGACGTACTTGGGCGGCTGCGCGACGGGGCATTACTTCTTCTTCACGCCGTACTGCGAGCGGCCCTGCTTACGGTCGCTGACGCCGGCGGCGTCGAGCGTGCCGCGCACGACCTTGTAGCGCACTCCCGGCAGGTCCTTGACGCGACCGCCACGGACGAGCACTACGGAGTGCTCTTGCAAGTTGTGGCCCTCGCCAGGGATGTAGGCAGTGACCTCGATCGAGCCGGCGATACGCACACGCGCAACCTTGCGCAGGGCGGAGTTAGGCTTCTTCGGGGTGGTCGTGTACACGCGTGTGCACACGCCGCGCCGCTGCGGAGCGGCAACCTTCTTCTTGCGGCCCTTGCCTGACTTCAGGCCTGGGGTGGCAAGCTTTTTCTTTGGGGCGATACGGCCCTTGCGCACTAGTTGCGAGGTGGTCGGCATGCGGAGCGCAATCCTAGCAGCGCTAGGCGTTTGCCCGCATGCCGGCGGCGCGCACCGGGGCCGGCATCAAAGCTGCCGCGACGAGCACGAACACGAATGCCAGCGACTGCATGACGATGCCGACGGCCGTGCCCGGCATCGGGTCACCAAAGACGATGATGCCACCGGCGACGCCTGCGATGTTGGCGGCGGTGCCGGTGACCGCGATCACCGGGACGGCCTCACCGTCCTGTAGTCCGCGAGCCGAGGCATAGAAGGCGAGGATCGAAGCGAGCAACGCCACCGCCAGCCACGGGCTCAAGAGCACCAATAGCGGGCCATGCGCGCCAAGAATGCCGGTGAGCGCCTTGATCGAGACATCGGAGACGCCGAACAGGATGCCCGCGGCGGCGCCAAGCATCATCCCGTGATGCTCGACAGGGCCGCCGATGCGCGGACCCATGATCAACAGGCCGCCGATACCGAACAGCGCTGCCTCGAAGGAGATCATCGCCGGGTCGGAGAAGTGCGAGTGCGCGCCGTGCACGGCCGGCAGTGTCAGGCCGAGCATAGCCAGGCCCGCTGCCGTCAGCCACAGGCCGATCCACTGGCGGCGACCCACCTTGAAGCCGAACATGCGGTCAGCCATCACCGCGATCAGGACGACTCCGCCGGCCAGAGCGACCTGGACGACGGACATCGGCGCCACGGCCAACGCGGCGACGTGCAGAGCCCACGATGCCGCGGCGACGAGCATGCCGATCGCAAACCAGCGCGAGGAGAACAGCGCGCGCGCGGAGCGCAGCGGGTGGCGCACGTCGACCTTGGCGACGGCGTTGGCTCCCCTGTACTTGTAGAAGAAGCCAAGGTTGGCGACGAAGGCGCAGGCGAGCGCGAGGAGTATGCCGAGGTCTAGGGTCATGGCGACGGGGGCGGCGACTGAAGGAGGGATCGGCGGAAAGCCTGGAATCCTTTACCGGGCCGCCTTGAGCCAGGCAGATTACCGACCAAAACCTCTGTGCGAGCTAAAGACCCGACACCACCGCTGCTGCTGGTCGATATCGACGGCGTCATTTCGCTGTTCGCCTTCGATGAGCAGACCCGGCCCGAGGGGAGTTTCCACTGGATCGACGGCATGCCCCACTTTCTTTCGGCCACGGCTGCCGAGCACCTGCTGGGATTGCGCGAGCGTTTCGAGCTGGTGTGGGCGAGCGGCTGGGAAGAGCGCGCGAACGAATATCTCCCCCACCTGCTTGGACTGCCACGACTGGAGCACCTGCGCTTCGAGCGTGCGGTTGGCCGAGCCAACGCGCATTGGAAGCTCGACGCGATCGAAGCGTATGCGGGTCAGCGTCCGCTGGCCTGGATCGACGACGCTTTCAACGAAGCCTGCCACGCCTGGGCGACTGAGCGCACAGCGCCGACGCTACTGGTGCAGACCCAGCCAGCAACCGGGCTGACGCTGCGCGAGGCGAGCACCCTAGCGAGCTGGGCCCGCTCGCTAGGGCATAGCTAGAGAGCCGGCTACTCGCCGCCCTCCTCGGGCACCTCGAGCTCACCTAGGCCCTCGACGAATCCGGGATCGGAGTTGCCGGCGCCAATCTTCTCCAGCGAGGCCAGGTCTGCGTCGAACTCGCTGCCATAGCCGGTACCAAGCGCCTCGCCGTCGGCCAGGCCGAGCTCGGCGGCAATCTCCTCCTGGTTGAGCAGACCGACGTCGTCGATTGCGCGCGGCAACGGTTCGGAGGGTTCGATCTCGATCCGGCGGTAGCGCTTAAGGCCCGTCGCCGCGGGAATCAACTTGCCGATGATGACGTTCTCCTTGAGCCCGTTCAGTCGGTCGATCTTTCCCTCCAGCGCAGCGTCGGTGAGCACCTTGGTGGTCTCCTGGAAGGAGGCCGCCGAGAGGAACGAATCGGTATTCAGCGATGCCTTAGTGATGCCGAGGATGATGTCCTCGAACTGGGCGCTCTCGCCACCTTTGGCGATGATTTCTTCGTTGGCCTTGGCGAATTCGTAACGATCGACGAACTGGCCGGGCAGGTAGTCGGTGTCGCCCTTCTGGTCGACGCGCACCTTCTTGAGCATCTGGCGGACGATCAACTCGATGTGCTTGTCGTTGATGTCCACGCCCTGGGACTTGTAGACCTCCTGCACCTCCTTGACCAGATATTGCTCGGTCTCGGTGCGCCCACGGATGGCCAGCAGCTCGTGCGGGTACAGCGACCCCTCGTTGAGCTGCTTGCCGGCCTGAATCTTCTCGCCCTCAGTCACGTACAGACGCGTGCGCCGCGGGAAAGCGTGGCGGTGCTCCTCGCCGGCCTCGTCGGTGATGACGACGGTGAGCGCCTTTTCGGTTTCCTCGATCGTGACGCCGCCGTCCTGCTCGGCGATCTTGGCGAGCCCCTTCGGCTTGCGCGCCTCGAACAGCTCTACTACGCGCGGCAGACCGTGCGTAATGTCCGCGCCGGCGACACCGCCGGTGTGGAACGTACGCATCGTCAGCTGCGTGCCGGGCTCGCCGATCGACTGAGCGGCGACGATGCCAACGGCATCGCCAATCTGTGCGGTCTGACCGGTGGCCAGAGCCCGCCCGTAGCAGGCCTGACAAACGCCCGAGGGCGCCTTGCACTTGAGCACCGAGCGCACCGGCACAGTGACGGCGTTGCCCTTCTCGTGTTCATCGGCAAACGCCTGCACGATCTCGGCGAGCTCGGCGAGCCCGATTTCGGCACCCTGCTCGGCGAGCATGCGCCCGCGCTTGGTCGTGATCGCCTGCGCGGCGGTACGCCCGACAAGGTTGTCGTTGGGCTCGCCGCCCTCCTTCCAAACGGGCATGTCGATGTATTCCTCGGTGCCGCAGTCGGGCTCGCGGATGATCACGTCTTGGGCCACGTCGACCAGTCGCCTGGTCAAGTAGCCGGAGTCGGCGGTGCGAAGCGCTGTGTCGGCCAGTCCCTTTCGGGCGCCGTGGGTGGAGATGAAGTACTCCAGCACCGAGAGCCCCTCCATGAAGTTGGACTTGATCGGCCGCTCGATGATTTCGCCCTTCGGATTGGCCATCAAGCCGCGCATCCCCGCCAATTGGCGGATCTGCTTGAAGGAACCACGCGCACCCGAATTGGCCATCATGAAGATCGGGTTGAGCGTGTCGAGATTCTCGATCATCGCCTCGGCGACCTCGTCAGTGGCGGCGTTCCACTTCTCGACAACCGCCTCGTGGCGCTCCTCTTGAGTGATCAGCCCCATGTCGTACTGGTCTGAGATCTCGTTGACCTGAGTCTCGTACTTCTCGAGGATCTCACCCTTGCGCGGCGGGATCACGACGTCGTTCTTGGAGATCGTGATGCCGGCCTGGGTGGCGTACTTGAATCCGAGATCCTTGAAGGCGTCGAGCACAAGCGAGATCGTGGTGGCCCCATAGCTCTGCACGAGTGCGTCGATCAGCCGTGTGGTGTCGCGCTTCTTCATCGACTGGTTGACGAACACGTACTTGGAGGCGTCGAACTCGCCGCCCAGGGCCTCCAGGAGCGCCCGCTCGATGCGATCGTTGTAGATGATCCGCCCGACGGTCGTCAGCAGATGTCCGCCGTCGCGCCCCTGCGGGCGGAACTCGGCGACGTCGTGCAGCTTGACGACACCGGCCTCGTAGGAGAGCTCAGCCTCCTGCGCTGTGCGGAACACATGCGGGCGCGCCTCGCCGCTCGGCCACTTGCCGCTGGTGAGCGTCTCGCTCGTCTCGGCCAGCTCGGCGGCTTCCGGACCATAGGTCAGGTAGTAGGCACCGAGAATCATGTCCTGCGTCGGCGTCGCCAGCGGCGCGCCGTGAGCAGGCGAGAGGATGTTGTTGGAGGAGAGCATCAGGATGCGCGCCTCCGCCTGCGCCTCCGCAGAGAGCGGTAGGTGCACAGCCATCTGGTCGCCGTCGAAGTCGGCGTTGAAGGCGTGGCATACCAGCGGGTGGACCTGGATCGCCTTGCCCTCGACAAGCAGCGGTTCGAACGCTTGGATGCCAAGGCGGTGAAGCGTTGGCGCGCGGTTGAGCAGCACGGGATGCTCGTGGATGACCTCCTCGAGCACGTCCCAAACCTCGCCGATCATCGAGTCGACCATCTTCTTGGCGGCCTTAATGTTCTGCGCGGACTTGCGCTCGACCAGGCGAGCCATGATGAACGGCTTGAACAGCTCCAGCGCCATGATCTTCGGCAGACCGCACTGGTGCAGCTTTAGGTAGGGGCCCGCGACGATCACCGAGCGTCCGGAGTAGTCCACGCGCTTGCCGAGCAGGTTCTGGCGGAAGCGTCCCTGCTTGCCCTTGAGCATGTCCGAGAGCGACTTCAGCGGGCGGTTGCCGGGCCCGGTGACGGGACGGCCACGTCGGCCGTTGTCAAACAGCGCGTCCACGGCCTCCTGCAGCATCCGCTTCTCGTTGTTGACGATGATCTCCGGCGCACCAAGGTCGAGTAGTCGCTTCAGACGGTTATTGCGGTTTATCACGCGACGGTAGAGGTCGTTCAGGTCAGAGGTGGCAAAGCGCCCACCATCGAGCTGAACCATCGGGCGCAGCTCCGGCGGAATCACCGGCACGGCGTCCAGCACCATCATCTCCGGCTTATTGCCGGACTGAATGAAGGCGGAGACGACCTTCAGTCGCTTGACTGCACGGGCCTGCTTCTGCCCCTTGCCGGTCTTGACCTGGTCCTCTAGTTCGACACGTTCGGCGTCGAGGTCGACCTGTTGGAGCAAGTCGCGAATCGCCTCGGCCCCCATACCACCGCGGAAGTACTCGCCAAAGCCATAGGGAGAGCCGAAGCGCTCCTTGAGCTCGCGGAAAGTGGTCTCGTCGTGCTCGATCTGCTTGGGCTCCATCGTCTTGAACAACTCCCAAACGTTGCGCATCCGCTCGGCGCCGTCCTCGATGTAGGCTTCGGTGTCGGCGATGTCCGCCTCGAAGGCCTTATTGAGCTCCTTGATCATCTTCTCGCGCTCCTCGTCAGAGATCTTCGAGAGATTGATCTCCAGGGAGTCCGCCCACAGGTGGTCTTCGTCGTCAAA
>DASTPN010000121.1:0-3768 GCA_035719985.1 Solirubrobacteraceae bacterium
CGCGCGGTCGCCGTCCACGCGCGGCCCCGATCAAGAGGCCACGCGTCTGCCTCCCCAGGGGCGGACGCACGGCCTCTTCCTCTCTCACCCCACGGCTGCGCTTGCTGGGACCGAGCACAAAGCCCCGTCGTCGGTCCAGCAGCGCACGACGTCGCGCACGGAGAGGATCCCCACGATCTCTCCGCGCTCGACGACGATCAGGTGGCGAAAGCCGCCGCGCACCATTGCGGCAGCGGCTTGCTCCAACGACCAGTCCGGCTCGGCGAAAACGACATCGCTAGTCAGATGGTCCGCCACAAGCTCTGCGTCGGGGCTCTGGTTCTCCCCGATCGAGTTCAGCACGTCGCGCTCGGTGATGATTCCGGGACCGCCCGCGTCGGGGTCGATCACGACGGCGGCACCGACGTGGCGCTCGGACATCAGCCGCGCGGCAGCGCGCAAGCTGTGGCCGGGGCCGACGGTCAACACCATCTCGCTCATCCCGTCTCGCACATGCATCCCAACCTCACCTCCACGCTCGAAGTGCTTGCAACGATTGCCTCAATCTAGTGCTGGATCGCTTATGCGTCAAGGGGTCCCGCGCACTTGCATCTCAGCCACGTCATCTACCCCGTCTCCAGTCCGTCTGACGGCCCAAACCATTAGGATCACGCCTCCGATGGTCAGGGTCGCAACAGAGCAGCGGTGGGGAGACGGAACGCAGGGGGCCGGAAGTGGTCTCTAGGCGCGCTGTCGTTGGCACGATCGTTGCCGCGTTGATCGCCGTCGGGATCGGCATTGCGCTCAGCTACGCGATCCACTGGTTTCCCGTCTCGGCCTCCACCCAGGCCAAGAAAACGGACACGCTCTACCACGTGCTCGTGATTGCCTCGATCCCGATCTTCGTGCTGGTCGTCACGACGATCCTGTTCTGCGTCTACCACTTCCGCATGCGCCCTGGACAAGAGCTCGAGGACGGGCCGCCGATCCACGGCAACACACGCCTTGAGGTTGTCTGGACGGCGATCCCGGCGCTCATACTGCTGGCGCTCGTTGCCTACTCCTTCGTCGTGCTGCGCGATAACGAAAAGGCACCGGCAGCGGGGCAGCCTGAAATCAAGGTCGAAGTTACCGGCCAGCAGTTCGCCTGGTCCTATGCCTACCCGAAGTCGGTCACCGGCGGCGCTCCGCTGTACACCACAAAGCTCTATGTTCCCGACAACGAGTCGGTCTACTTCGCCATTCGCTCCAAGGACGTCATCCACGCCTTCTGGATCCCGGCGTTTCGCCTGCAGATCGATGCGGTGCCTGGGATCACGACCCACTACCGGGCGACACCGGACCGGCTTGGCAGCTATCCCGTCGTCTGCAACCTGCTGTGCGGTGTCGGACACGGTCTGATGCGCTCAACCATCCACGTGGTGACGCCCGCAGCCTTCCAGACTTGGATCAAGAGCCAGGCGGGCAAGCCACCGGCGCCCGGCTCGCAGACGGCCCCGGCGCTGAACTCCGGGTACGGCAAGTGAGGGTATGGTGAGCGTTGCGATGGGAGCTGTGAGCCGATGATCCAGGGAGACCACCGATGATCGCCAAGCTGCGCGCTCCTGGCCTGTACAGGGCGTTTCTAGCCTTCCTGCTGGGGATTCCGTTCGCGCTGGGATTGACGTGGTTGGTGCGCATGTCCACGGGGCACGCCACCTTCCATCACTTCATTGACGGCGAAGCGATCACGACCGTGTCGCTGCTCGCCTGCCCGATTTTCTTCCTCTTCGGCCTCGGCGGCTTTGACTACTGGCTGTACTGGGCCTCGGGCAAGCCGACGCGCCCCGAGGACCACTCCGGGCACGGCGCCACCAGTTGGAAGGACTACTTCCGCATCAACACCGACCACAAGGTGATCGGCATCCAGTACACGGTCACGGCGTTCTTCTTCCTGTTGGTCGGCGGGCTGCTGGCGATGCTGATGCGTGCGCAACTCGCCCAGCCCGGCGCGCAGTTCGTGGATGCGAACACCTACAACGGGCTGTTCTCGGTCCACGCTTCGCTGCTGATCTTCCTATTCGTGATCCCCGTCTTCGCGGGCCTTGCCAACTACGTGCTGCCGCTAATGATCGGCGCGCCCGACATGGCCTTCCCACGCCTGAACGCGCTCTCCTACTGGCTGCTGCCGCTGGCCGGCCTGATGATGCTCTCGAGCTTCCTTGTTCCCGGCGGCGCCTTCGCCGACGGCTGGACTGCCTACACGCCGCTCTCGATCGACGCGCCGCTCGGCCAGGACTTCTTCTCAGTGGCGGTGCAGCTGGCGGGCGCCTCCTCGATCATGACGGCACTCAACTTCCTGGTGACGATCATCACGATGCGCGCTCCCGGGATGAGCTTCTTCCGTATGCCGCTGCTGGTGTGGGCGAACTTCGCGACCTCGCTGCTTGTCGTGATCGCGACGCCGTTCATCGCGGCCTCGCAGTTCTTCGTGATCCTCGACCGCGCCCTTGGCTTCAACTTCTTCGACGCCGGCAAGGGCGGTGACGTGCTGATGTACCAGCACGTCTTCTGGTTCTACTCGCACCCGGCCGTCTACATCATGATGTTGCCGGGCTTCGGGATCGTCAGCGAAGTGATCGCCGTCAAGTCGCGCAAGCCGATCTTCGGCTACCGGATGATGGCTTTCTCGCTGCTGGCGATCGTCGTGCTCGGCTTCACCGTCTGGGCCCACCATATGTTCACCTCGGGCATGGCCGCCTGGATTCGCATCCCGATGGCGATCACAACCGCCATCATCGCCGTGCCCACCGGCATCAAGATCTTCTCCTGGCTTGCGACCCTGTGGCGCGGGATTCTGCACCTGGACACCTCGATGCTGTTTGCGCTTGGTTTCCTGACGACGTTCACGCTCGGCGGCATCAGCGGCGTGATGTTGGCGATGGTGCCGTTCGACATCCACGTCTCGGCCAGCTACTTCATCGTCGCGCACATCCACTACGTGCTCTTCGGCGGCTCGCTGATGACGATCTTCGCCGGCGTCTACTACTGGTTCCCGAAGATGACCGGGCGGATGTACGACGAGCGGTTGGGCAAGTGGCACTTCTGGACTACGTTCGTCTTCTTCAATCTGACATTCGCGCCGATGCACGTCCTCGGCCTGCAGGGGATGCCACGCCGCGTGCCGACCTACGAATCGCAATTCGCCGACCTGAACCTGTTCATCTCGATCGCAAGTTTCGCGCTCGGAGCCAGCACACTGATCTTCCTCTACAACATGGTCACCTCCTGGCGTGGCGGCACGCGCGCCGTCGGCAATCCCTGGCGCGGACTCACAATCGAGTGGCAGGTCTCCTCGCCGCCACCGATCTTTAACTTCGACCGCATCCCCACGATCGTCGGCGGTCCCTATGAGTACGGAGTGCCGGGCGCGGTCCACGGCGTCTTTGCTCCTGCCCCAGTCCCTGCGACCGTCGGCGGCTCAGCCGGTGCGCCCGGCGGCGCCGTCCACGCGCCCCAGGAGTAGGAGAAGCCGGCGATGCGAGAGATCCTGGTAATAGCCAACCGCACACTCGGCGGCGAGAAGTTGCTCGACACCGTTCGAGCGCAAGCCGCCGAAGGTGAGACAAGCTTTCGCTTGGTTGTACCCCAAACCAAGCCGGCAGCCGGTCTGGTCATCTACGACGACGCTGTACGCGAATCCGCGCAGGTACGCGTCGACCTGGCCATGTCGCTGCTCGCAAGCGAGGGAATTGAGGCCTCAGGCGAAGTCGGAGACCCCGATCCGTTTATGGCCGCGATGGACGCTAT
>DASTPN010000122.1:0-14985 GCA_035719985.1 Solirubrobacteraceae bacterium
AGATCGAGATCGGGGAATTTGGCGCCACCGTGCGAGACGAAGTAGGCGGGCCCGCTCATCTGCGCCGGCAGAACCGGCGTTTTGACCCGCGCCGTGCCCACCTTCGAATTGGACGGGCAGTTGCTCGGATTGGCATTGAACACCGCTTCCGTGCACGCATGGTTGAGCGTGCTCAGTCGCGAAGGCAGCGATTTCGGCAGGCTCACAACCACCGACTTGACGTTCGATTCCAGCCCTTTCGGGTGGAAGTTGAGTTTCGTGACCAGCGAAGCCCCGTTCGCTTTCGAGGTCTTCGCCCCAGTCGATGCGCCGAAGCTCGGTTTGAACGCCAATGAACTGCAACCAGTGGCGTTGTAGGGTGTTGAAACCGTCTGCGTACCGCCTTGCTGGGCGCCCAGTCGCGATTCGGTTGCAAGCGTTCCGCAATTGGTCGGGTTGATCAAGAACCCTTGGCGGTTAATCGCCACAACCAGTTCTTTCAGCCGCAGTGGTATTCCTGCCCAGATCGTCGGGACGTTCCCGGTGACGGTCACACGGCCGGTGAACTGATTGATTTCGATCGCCGCACGGGCGACGACGTTGCCGAGGCTAAAGGAGTCGATCGCCGCGTTCACCACGATCGTCATCCCATACGGGCCTTTGCCCGTGGGGCCGGTCAGATAAACGTTGCCACTGAAAGCGATCGGAGACTTTCCTGAGCCCACCACCGTGCCGACGCGGCCAATCAGGCTGCTAGCCGGGCAGTTGCCCGTGCTCGCGGCCGGTTCGGGGCACAGCGGCACCGACGGAATCTTGCCCACGAGCCCGGGCGGAAGCGACGAACTCACGCTCGAGAGATACTGCTGGCCGTCGGCCCGACTCAGATGCAACGTGAAGTTGCTGGCCTGACCACCGCCGCTCGGCACATTTTCCGTGCTTTGCGTCAGCGCGAACGGTAGTGGCGTCGGACAAGCTGCGCCGTTTTCGGCCGTCACACCGAATTCACTAACCAACGACACCGCCGCCGGCGAGCCGGTGTACGGCGCGAAAGTAGCGGTGGTGACGGCTGGCCCGCAACCAAGCGGATTGGCCAGCGGCGCGAAGGCGCCGCCCTTGAAGCTCAGCGTCAGGTTGCTGAATGGCTGTTCAGGCAGTTTCGGGTGCGACGCCGGCTGTTCGGCGTTATCCGTGAATTCAGCGGTCAGCCGACCGGTTTTTTCATCGGGCTTGACGATGCCGCGTAGACGCACCGACACGCCGTAGCGAGCCGACTCGGCGTCGACGTACATTTCGTACGGAGGGCCGGTAACGGTCGGTCCGCCCCCTAGATAGATCGTGCCCTGCAGCGGTTCGCTCGAAGGCAAGTCGGGAACCGTCAACGTAGCTGTGCCGATCTGTGAAGCGGATGGGCAAGCGACAGCATTACGGGTACCAACGTTGAACTGAGCCAGGCTGCAGGCGGCAAGTCCTTTCGCTGCTGAGGGGCTCAGAGTCATGCCTTCGGGCAGCGTTACCGTGGCGTTCTTGACCTGGGAGTCATCAAGCCCCGTCGGGCTCGGACTGTGGGCAAGCGTTGCTTCAGTGATCACGCCGGTGGGTTGATCGGACTGAGTCGTTTCCACACTTAGATTGAAGCCTGGATTGAAGGGTGGTATCAGAAGGCTTTTTTCGCCGCGGCATCCTTCGGTGCCGATCGGCGTTTCGTAGGCATCCACCGCTTCTACGCCGCCCTCACCCTTCAGCTTGACCATGCTGGTAGTGAGCGGACCGGGACCGCCGCAGTTGCTTGGGTTGGTGATGAAGCCACCGTTTCCGGTAGTGCCGATGTTCCCTTCCAAGATCAACCGTGATGAGATCAGCGGCAGCGCAGGTGAGACATTGATTTCGTAATAGTCGTGGTAGTCACCGGCCCATTCGACGCCACCTTCGATCAAGGTGTGTGCGTAGTACTGACCTTCTTCGATCTCTTTTTCCAGTGTCGGTTCGCCGATCGGGTGTTCTTCAAAGATTTTCTTGATAATCGGTTCAGTCAGCGGCTTCGGCAGTTCCAGAGCCACGCCGAAGTCCGATGCAAGGCCCGTCGGTTGCACTAGGTTGTATACATTGCCGCTGAGAGGAAGATCGGAGGTTCCCGTGAACACCACGACTTCGTTGCGCCCGATTTCGCTATTGGCACCACACGTCGGCGCTGGGAAGAACCCGGTTCCAGGGATCACTTCTTTGGTTCCGAATTCGTGTTCTTTTTTGGGTTCTTCAAACGCGCACTTTTCGACGGCCTCGGGATTAGTGCTGACGCCCTGGCCGACATCCGTACGGACATGCGTGACGATGCCGCTCGGCACACCGCCGGGGGCGTCGATCTTGAAGTCGGTGATCCCAAAGGGAGGATGCCCGGCGACCTGACTGTAGCCTTCCGTTTCGGCATTTTTGAGTTCTTCAGCACGCGTTGGCGCGTTTTTGCAGGTGTCGACCTTACAGTTCGCCGCAAAGAATCTTTCCACTTCGAAAGCCCCAAACGCAGCTGGCGCCGCAACACCAACGCTCATGGCCGCAACGGCAGCCAACATCCCCAACAGCCAAAAACGAGTCCTCAACGTCATGCCGTCCTCCTCTGATGCTGGCCAGACAGCCAAGCATTATGTAGCGGTGCGTGTCTAAGTAGTAGACAACCCCTCTCTACCCGGTTCGATGCGGTCTCAGTCGCAATCTTCGGAATTACCCGTAACGAGCGAACTCAACCTTTGGATCTAGGACCGCAACTAATCCGCCCCGCCAGCGGCGAGAATAACCACCATGAGCTTCGGCACGCTTGCGCTGATCTGCCTCTGCGGACTGGCCGGGCCCCTGCTCTCCTCGGCCGGCGGCGGCGGCGCGATACCCGTGGTCGTCGGCGAGCTGCTGGTTGGCGTCTTGATCGGACGCACCGGGGTCAAAGCGATCGATCCCGGCAACACGACGCTGAACTTTCTCTACGAAATCGGCTTTGCGATGCTGATGTTCGTCGCTGGGATGAGCGTTCCCCTGCGCGAGCCGGGGTTGGCTCAGTCGATCGGGCACGGGGCACGCGCGGCCGCTCTGGTTGCATTGCTCGCGGTCGGCGCGGGACTGCTGCTCTCCCAGCTTGCCGACGCGGGGCACGCCGGCCTCTACGCGGTGCTCATCGCCTCTGGCTCGGCAGCGATCGTGCTTCCGATACTCCAAGAACGTGGGCTCAGCGATTCCGTCGCTCTGACCGTGATGGCGCAGGTGACGGTCGCCGATGTCGCCGCGATGGTCGCGGTGCCACTGGCGCTAGAGCCCTCGCATGCCGCCAAAGTCGTGCTGGGAAGCGCGATCGTCGTCGTCTGCGCGCTTGGGCTGCTGCTGCTGGCGCGGCAACTGCGCGGAAATCAGCGGCTACACCAGCTGCGCATGCTTGGGCGCAAGCGGCGATGGGCTGTCGATCTGCGCGTGGCTCTGATCGTTCTGTTCGGGTTTGCCTGGCTGACCGAGCGCAGCGGGGCGTCGCTCTTGATCGCGGGCTTTGGCTCGGGGCTGATGGTCGCCTCGATCGGCGGGCCGAAACGGTTGTCAAACGAGGTGCTTGGGATCGGTGGCGGCTTTTTCGTACCTCTGTTCTTCGTGGTACTCGGAGCGAGGCTGGACCTGCGCGGACTGTTCTCCGACGCCGAACTGATCGCCTTCGCCGCCGTGCTGGTGGCGCTCAACGCGCTCACGCACGTGCTCGCTGCTCGCCTGCTGCGCATGCCGCGCGCTGCCGGCCTGGTTACCTCCGCCCAGCTCGGCGTGCCCAGCGCGATCGTCGCACTCGGGCTGCCGTTGCATGTGCTGACACCGCCGCAAGCGGCGGCGATCATCGTCGCTGCGCTGGCCTCGATCGCCGTTTGCTCGATCGGAGCGGTGGGTATGGCCCGGGCGGCTCAGTGATTCCCCGCAGGCAAGAGCCGCGAACGCTACCGACGACGGCATCCCCACAGGAGGGTAGGTTGAGGGCATGGCTCGCGTACACCAGAGTGACCCCCACACCCAGGCCGGCGAGGAGCTCGCTCCTGACCCGCTGGAGAGTCGCTACCTGACCGACGGGCGCGCGCTCTTTCACGTCGAGCGCACGCTGGTTGACAATCCCCACGGCGAGCTGCTGATCGAGCTCGAGGACTGCGCCACGCTCGAGCTGATCGTCTGCTCGGCGAAGTCGGTGGCAGAGCTGGGTATGCGGCCGGTCAAGCCGCATGACCTCGCTCGCGCCTGAGCGGTCAGAGACACCGACCCGCGCGCGCCTCCTAACTCATAGCCTGCAAGGCATGCGTTGGCTCGTGGACGGCATGAACGTGATCGGCACCCGACCGGACGGCTGGTGGAAGGATCGCCACGCCGCGATGGTGCGACTCGTCGGTCAGCTGGAGACCTGGGCGGCGCACGGCGGCGAGGACGTCACGGTCGTCTTCGAGCAGCCGCCGAAACCGCCGATCCGCTCGAGCGTGATCGACGTCAAGCACGCGCCGCGGCCGCGCAAAGACTCGGCTGACGATGAGATCGTCAGGCTGCTCAAGGCAGAGCCCGAGCCGGGAATCGTGCGCGTGGTGACATCAGATAACTGGTTGGGCGACCGAGTGCACGCGGAGGGGGCAAGCGTCGAGCCGGCGGAGTGGTTCCGGGGGCAGATCGAAGAGGGATGAGCATGCGCTGACGCGCATGCCGTTTCGCAGCTGTGGTGCGCCCGTGGCTCGCTCCACGAAGACCAGGGCGGTCTTAGGCCACCGGCGGAGGACTGCCTTCGGAGCTCGCGCGCAGAGCGGGATCCCATTCGCAGACCACGCACGCGTGGCTGAAGACCGAACGCGCGAACTCCAGGGCGTAGGTGTGCGGATCGTCGGCCGCACAGACGTCCTTCCAGTCGAGCACGTACTCCCCCAACTCGCCGTCCCAGCGCGCCGCCTCGGGTGAGAGAACAGCGTCTGAGAAGCCGTCGGTAGGCGGATGTGCATAGGCATAGAAAGCAGGCTTTTCATAGCGCGCGTCACCCGGCCACCAACCCAACGCGACCTCCTGGGCATCCATCGCATTGCGCATGATGAAGTCCGCGCTCGGCGGATCGGCAGGCTGGCCGGAGAACAGGTTGACCGCGAGATCGAACGAGCCCCACCAGGCGTTGACAGGAGTGGAGCGGCCACGGTAGGGAGCACGAAAGGCGGCCAGCACGAGCGCGGCCTGGGTTGCCGCGACGAAGTAGTCAGCCACTGCGTCCGGGTCATAGCGAGTGTGTTCCTCGTCCTGATCGAGTGGCACGCTCCAGGAGACCTCCTGCGGCGTCGGGTCGATCCGCACGGGGCCCGCCAGCTTGCCGATCTGCTCGAGCAACTCGCGCGTGACTTCGCCCACCGCACGATCGGGACCGAGCGGCACGTGCGCGGCACGACCGTCGCTGTGCTCTACGAGGGCGGCGTGCAGATGCAGGTCGAGTGCCACCACCAGCGAGCCAGAGCCGTCGGGGGCCGGCAGCGGCAAGGTCTCCCAACCCCGGGCCGTCAGACGCAATGCCGCATGCTGCAGCTGCGGCTCGGGCGGCGCGAGCGCGACCGCAAGCTTGCCGAGCACTTGAGTATGGGCATGCAAGGTCTCGCGCGTCTCCCGCCACTGGGCATAACGAAGCGCGGGCCAGGACGAGGGCATGAACCCACGCTACCCGCTAACGCCCTCGTCGAGTCGTAAGGCGACCCGCATGTCCGAGCCCCGACAAACGAGCAACTAGCCGCCTACGGCGTGCCCATGCTCTGGTGGTTATCTTCCATCTGCTATTTTTAGCTGAAATATTGAGCTAGAAATGGTGGCTAAGAGAACGATGATTAGGCTAGAGGCCGGACACAAGATCCGCAGGACCGAGCTCCACGAGCAATACGGAGGGCGGCGACAGGGCGGCATCAGTCCGTCAAAAGTGAGCGAGAACGTCTTCTTGATTACAGACCCCGCCCGAGGGGAGCGTCACGGCTATCTCTACGACGGGCCTCGCAACGATGGCTACTACCACTACACGGGCGAGGGGCAGTACGGGGATCAAGTGATGGCTCAAGGCAATCGAGCTATCCGAGACCATCGCCAAGAAGGACGCGAGCTCCAGCTATTCACAGCCCAGGGCACCGAGCTGACGTACGTGGGCGAGTTTGAGTACGTCGACCACTATCTCGCCGACGCACCCGAGACTAACGAAGGACCGCTGCGAAGCGTGATCGTTTTTCGCCTCCATCAACTTGGCGGCATTTCCCCAGGGCCTAACCGCTCCAAGCTCGACAAGCTCTCGCATGAGGCCGTTACCCAGATCCCAGTCGAGCAACTAATCACAGAGGCCACCCTGATTGAGGGCGACCGCGAGCCCTACACGGCCGAACGAAGAGAGCAGAAGCTGGTGGGCCAATTCGTAGCTGCCCTCGAGCACGAAGGCCACGAGCTATGTCGGCTTCAATTTCGTCCCTCAGATGAGCCCGCTCCAACCTTTTGTGACCTTTTCGATAAGACCACCAATACGCTTTATGAGGCCAAGGGCACTGTTGCCCGCCAAGCCATTCGCATGGCCATCGGCCAACTCGCTGACTACTCGCGCATGGTTGACCCTGCTCCAGTCAAGGCCATCCTGCTACCTCAGCAACCGCGCCCTGATCTACGTAATCTGCTGGCGTGCGAGGGCATCGTCGGCGTCTGGCCGAGCGACGACCAAGACGGCACATGGAACAACGCGCCCTGAGAGATTCGAACTCCCGACCTTCGGTTCCGTAGACCGACGCTCTATCCAGCTGAGCTAAGGGCGCTTGGCCGCCTAGTGTAGTGGGCCGCTCGCGAGGGCAGCAGCCATTCGGCCTACCCGCTCGGCGCGGCGGCAGTAACGATCCAGGTGGAAGCGGGCGCAACGAGGTTGCCATCAGTGGCGAACTCCTCGAGGCCCTCGCGCAAGGCTGCTTCAACCTCACCGTGGAGGTGGGCGGCCCTGTCGCCCGCGAGGCGCAATATCTCGCCCGCCGGGCCCAGCGCCATCACCAGCTCGAGGGCTTCCTCCACGTCCTTGCCGATGGCGATCGAGATGTCGCAGCGCCGCAGCGCGACGTCCTCGAACCCAGCGCCCAGCAGGATGTCGCTGGTGGTGTCGGCGTCGGCCATCGAGAATGGCCCGGGACCGCACGTGGGCTCGTCGTACTGCTCAGGGCGCTCGACGATGCCCTCGACAATGGTTTGCGCGCGATAGAGCCAGTCGTTGTCGATGCGCCTGCGCCACACCACCATGACGAGCCGCCCGCCAGGAAGCAGCGCTTCGCGGACGTTGCGCATGGCGGCGACGGGACTCGCGAAGAACATCGTGCCAAAGCGCGAGAAGGCCATGTCAAATCCCTTTTCCCCGCCTATGTCCGCCTGCACGTCGGCAACCAGGAAGCGCGCGTTGGAGAGGCCCGCTTCGGCGGCCTCACGGATGGCGTCCTCAATGAAGCGAGGAGCGGCGTCCACCCCCACGGCCTCCCCGGAAGACCCGAGGAGTGCGGCTATGCGTTGGGTGGTGTCACCGAAGCCGCAGCCTACGTCGAGCACGCGCTGGCCCAGCTGAGGGGGGTTCAGCCGCAGCGCCTCCTCGCCATGCGCGCCGAGGCCGGTGGTGACCATCTCGCGAAAGCGCACAAAGCGGTCGTACAGCGGTCCGTCCCAGGCACGGATCGCCTCCTCATTGGCACTCAGCTGCGAGTCTGGCGCGGTCGTGCTCACAGCTGCCATTTTACTCACGGTGATCCTGGCGTCTACGGGCCGCCGTCTGCTGTCAGCATGAGGACATGGCGGATGATTCACCCACGCTCACGGTGCTCGACGCCGACGCGTGGAGAGCGTGGCTTCAGAAGCACCACGAGCAGTCCACAGAGGTGTGGCTGGTGTTGGCCAAGAAGGGAACGGCCGAGCCGACTCGCCTCAGCTATGACGAGGCACTGGAGGAGGCGTTGTGCCACGGATGGATCGACGGACAAGTGCGGGGCCTTGACCAGAGCGTCTACCGGCAACGCTTCACTCCGCGGCGTGCGCGCAGCTCGTGGTCCAAGCGCAACGTCGGCATCGTCAAGCGGTTGACGAGCGAAGGTCGGATGCGACCGGCGGGGCTCGCCGCGGTAGAGCAGGCGAAGGCAGACGGTCGCTGGGAGGCTGCCTATGCGGGGGCCGCCACGATCGAGTTGCCCTCCGACCTGCGCGATGCGCTTGCGACCGTGCCCGCCGCGCAAGCGATGTTCGACGAGCTCACGAGCCGCAATCGCTACGCGATCCTCTACCGGATCGAGGACGCCAAGCGCGCCGAGACACGGGCGCGGCGAATCGAGCGGTTCGTCGACATGCTCGCGCGGGGAGAAACCGTGTACCCACAGAAGAAGGGGAGCGACCGAGCCCAAAACGCCCGTGGGAGGAGTGCGTGATCGAAGTTCGTCATGTACTGGAAGCGGCCGTAGCCGGGCTGAGGGCGGGCTACGGCCGATGACATCCGACGACCAGGCGCTCCAGGAGATGCGCCAACACCCTCTTGCGCTGCCCGCCGGGCTCACGATCACGTGGCTGGGGGTTTCGGGCTACCGGCTCACTTACGAGAAACAGACGCTCTTCATCGATCCCTACGTCTCACGCGTTCCGCTGCGCTCGCTCCTGTTGCGACATAGGGCGCTCCCCGATCCGCGGTTGACCGCTCGCTATGCCGGCGCCGAGGGCGAGGTCGTCGGTGTGCTCGTAGGTCACACGCATTTCGACCATGCGCTCGACGCGCCGGACATCGCCCGTCGCCACGGCGCTCGTGTGTACGGCTCCGCATCGTTGGCTCACCTGATGCGGCTGCACGGGCTCGCCGCGTCCGCCGTCGAGGTCGTACCGCACAAACGCTACGAGCTGGGGCCGTTCGTGGTTCGCTTCACCCCGAGCCGTCATTCCAAGCTGCTGTTCGGCCGCAAGGTACCGATGGACGGTCCTCTCACGTGCGAGCACCTCGACGGCCTGGCTCCCGGCGCATATCGGTGTGGCGCCGTCTATGGCATCCACATAGAAGTCGCCGGGACCACCCTCTATCACCAGGGCAGCGCCAATCTCGACGATGACGAGCTGGGCCACGAGCCCGTCGACATATTTCTCGCCGGCGTCGCGGGACGACAGGTCACCCCGCGCTATTGGGAGCGCGTGCTGCCCCGCTTGGACCCGCGGATCATCGTCCCGACTCACTACGACAATTTCTTCAAGCCGCTTGGTCGCGCGCAGACACTCGTTCGGCGGATCAACTTGGCGGGTCTGACCGATGAGATCGGCGCGGTTTCGAGCGCGGCCAAGATCGCTGCGCTGCCTCGGGTCGACTTGGTCTAGGCGTCGCTAGGCATATAGCCGCAGCGGTGGTGTGCAGTCTGCGAGCCTGTCGAAGGTCACTAGGCTGAGGGCTAGCCTGGGAGCTTCCCGGCCGTTCAGCGCTTGCCGCTCCACTCCTTCTTGTGCACCTTCTTGGCGGCCTGGTAGTCGATTAGCCCCTGCGGAGAGTCCACGTCTCCGAGCGTGGGATGCCAGGGCACCAGCGCCTTGGCCGCCTCGACGCCATAGTGCTTAGCGAGCACGGCGCTCATCGACTTGACCTTCATCTCCCCGAAGCCGGGGAGCGCCTCCAAGTTAGCGCGCAGCTCGTCGGAATCAGCCGCATCGGTCCAGACGCGGGCCGCGTCGCCGTCGTAGCGGTCCTCGACGTGGACGGCCAGATCATGAACGCGCTTGGCCATTGAGCCTGGATAGCGATGGATCGCCGGCTTCTCGCGAAACACTGGCTCCAGGTCCGCATTCGCGAGCGTTGCCGCGTTGAACTCTCCGAGACGCTGCCTCAACGTGAGCGGCCCGGCGAACGCCTGTTGCACTGTGACCTGTTGATCCAATACGAACCCCACCAACAGAGCCATCGGATCGGATGCGATCAGCGAGTTGGCTGCGTCGGACTCAGTGAAGTACAGACGATCTGGCACGAATCTCACATCCTATGCGCCATGGTCGCTGACGTCGCCCGGGTCGCGCGCAAGGCACGCGCATCGACCGATGGGGGAAGCGTCTCGCGCACGACCCAAAGTACCGAGCATAGGAACGGTGCAGGGGCTGGAACAGCGGTGGACGGAGAGGGAGGGATTCGAACCCTCGAACGAGGTCAACCCCCGTTACGCGATTTCCAGTCGCGCCCATTCAACCGCTCTGGCACCTCTCCTTGAGCTCGCTCGATGCAAGCGGTCTCTGAAGGCTACGACACGACCGGGCTTGCCGTTGGTAGGCTGCCGCGCATGCTCGCTCAGGCCCTTCTCGCCAGCGCCGCCGTCAGCAAGGACATCGGGCTGATCGTGACCTTCATCGGGATCGGGATCCTCGTCAACATCATCATCGTGTTGATCGCCGTGCTCGTCATCGGCGAGCGCCAGCAGAACCGCGAACAGCGCTAGCCGGCGCCGTCCGCACAAGCGCGAATCACCTTAGATCACGAACACCGGTGTGCCCACAGGGGTACGCGAGTACAGCGCGATCACGTCGGGAATACGCATGCGCACGCAGCCGTGCGATGCGTCGTGGCCGATCGAGGAGTACTCGCTGGGCGCGATGCCGTGGATGCCTGCGCCGCCGTTGAAGGCCATGAAGCGCGCCTTCAGCGGGTCTTCGGGACCGGGCGGGATCGTCTTGCCGGCAAGCGCGCCCGCCCACGCGGAGTTGGGCACGTACCAGGGCGGGTTGACCTGCTTCCATTGTACGTGGTAGAGGCCAGGCGAGGTTTCAAGGCCCTGCATGCCGACGGCGATTTCGTATGTGCTCGCCAGTTTTAGGTGCTGGTAGAAGAGCAGGCGGAAGCTGGAGCGATCGACGACGATGTAGGCTGGGTATTGGCTTGCCAGCATGCTCGTGGTTACCGTTGGATGGCGCACGAGCGTCGGCACCGACAGGGTGCGGGAGGCCGCAGGCCTAGTCAGCGCGTGCACGACGCGCGCTGTGAGGCGCTTCTGCTCGACGGCAAGCCCGTTGCGTTGCGCCACCTGGGTCAGCCCGGCGGCGGTCGGTTCGACGCTGGCGTTGCGCGGTTCCACGTTCACCGCTGAACGCACTTCTCCGACGAAGTCGCTTACCGCCCGCTGCGAGTAGGACACGTGCAGCGGCACGTCCTTATCGACTTTGCCACCGGCCAGCCCACGCCAAGTGCGTGTGAAAATCGACCCTTCGCGGCTGGCACGCAGAGCGCTTGACACGGTCGCTGCCACATCGACCGACAAGCCAGCCGCGCGCGGAGAGAGCTCCCAGGTATGCGAGCCGTCGCGGACCAGCACAGGTCGTTCCATCGCGGCCGCGACTCCGTGCTGCAAGCGCGCCGTGGCGGCCGCGGCGCTGAGGCCGCCGACAGCGATGCCGTCCACCCTCACACCCGTCGCCAACTGATTGCGGTGGGCGTGGTCGTAGGCGTACATGCCGAATACGAGCACCGCAAGGAGCCCAAGGACGATCGCGACGGCGATCAGCGGGGTGCGTGCGGCGACTCTGCTCATCGGTGCTTCTTCACCATAGGCAGCCCCACACCTGCGCTCAAGCCCTGCAAAGGCGCGCTCAGCCGCCGATAGTCACCGTCAGAATCGCATCCTGCGTGCTACCGGCCGAATCGCGCCCACCTGCCAGTACGACCTTTGCGCCGAGCGCCACCGCCGCCATGTCAGAGAGCGCGCGCGGGAGCAGACCGACCTTGTGCACCACCCCGTTCGGGAAGATCTCGAGGATGCTCCGGGTCTGGCCGTCGGCCGCGGCGGAGCGCCCGCCGAACACGTACATGCCAGAGCCGACGCCGGCCGCGGCGGCGTGTGTGAGCGGAGAGGGCAAAAGGCCCACGCGCACGAGCGAGCGTGTACCCGGATCGAAGCGGTACACGTCGCGGCTGGCGACATCCCCGCTAGTGCCGCCTGCGATCAACAGGCGCCGGTCGACCGCGGCAACCGCGGCATAGCGAAGCGGCTTTGGCAGCGTCGCCACGACCTGCGCAGCTTCGCCCGGATGCCAGGCGAGGATCGTCCGCAGCGGCCTCTGACCTGTGTAGCCGCCGACGATGTAGACGGCATCGCCGATGACCGCGCTGGCGACGTCGGAGCCGGCAGTGGGTAGATTGCCGGCCGGCTGGGTTGCTCCCGCGGGCGAGACGCGCGTGATTGCCGAGAACGATTCGATCACGCCGCCGCCGAACAGATAGGCCGCGCCGCCGAGGAAGCTCGCCGTCGCGTCGTGCAGTGCGGCGGGCAGGCTGCCTATGCGCGTGGCGCCGGTGGCGGAGGCGCTCAGGATGTCCGCCACCGACGCTTCGTTCGAAACAATCCCTCCCAGCAAGAGAAAACTCTTGGTGGAGGTCGCTGCCGCCGCCGCGTCCTGGACGGGCGCCGGCAAGGTGCCCGTCTGCGTCACGGACACCACCAAGACCCGCGCGCGGCGCGCAATTTCTTTGGAGATCGGCGCGGTCGAAGCGACCGTCCCGTGCGCGCCGTGCCCACCACCCCCGCTTACGAGCACGATGACGACGGCGAGCGCGGCCAGGCCGGCCAGGACGAGTAGAGCCCGGCGCCGGCGCTGACGAGCGGCGCGGTGGGTGCGACGCTCAAGCCGCGCCGAGCTCATCTCACGGATGCACCACGGCCGCGTAGTCCGGGCCGCCGTTGGGTCCGGCCGGTACGAAGTCCATGCCGTCGGGGATGTGCAGGTAACCGGGTGCCGTGCCGGGGGTGCCGGTGTGACCGTACTGCCACACGATCCGGTTCGTGCGCGGGTCGATCTCGACCACCCGGTCGCGGAAATCGTCATTGACGACGATGTCGCCGTTGGGCAGCGCCATTGCCAAGGACGGATGGTCGAGCATGCCGTGACCGCTCGACGGGCCATAACGCCACAGCACGCGCCCGTGGCGGTTGACGATCAGCACATGGCCCGGCAAGGCGTAGTCGGCCAGCAGGATCCTGCCGCCCGGCAGCGGCTGTGGGTCCGACGGGTAGCTGACGGGGACCTGCGTGGCGAACACGAGCTTGCCGCTAAGGGATATTTCGTCGATCCAGGAGCCATTGATCTCGCTCAGCAAGGTGCCGCCATTGGGCAGCGGCGTGTCGCCGTTGACGGCGTCCAGGTAACGCGGCGGTTCGTGACGGCAGACGCCCGAAGTGCCGTACTGGCGGACGATGCGGTGCGCGCGCACGAAGATGATGCGACAGCCGTAAGCGTCGGCGACGGTGAACGTGCCACCGGGAAGCATGTAGGCGTCGTCGGGGGTATGGACGTGAGTCGCGTCCGAGCCGGCGTGCCCGGGGTGGCCGAAGATGACATGCACCGAGCGGTTCACCAGCGACACTTCGACGATGTCGTTGTTGTCCTCCTCGTTGGCGATCAGGGCCTTGCCGCCGGGCTCGACGAACGTGTCGTCGTTGTAGAAGAGATGCCGTCCGGCTGCGCGGTCGGCAGCCGAGGGGTATTCGTAGACGATCCGGCGCTTGGGGTTGACCACCAGGATGCGGTTGTTGCCGCGATCGGCGATTAGCAGATAGCCGGGCATCCCCTCGCGGCGGGAGGCCGCAAGGTAGGCAGCGGCCGTGCCCGGCTGGGTGCCGACGACGTTGCGCGGCGCCCACAGCGCGGCGCGACCGCCAAACGCTACGGGTGCCAAATGACCGCCGGAGACCACAGCAGCGGGAGCCTTGCCGGCCACGACGGCCGCGGCGCGTGCGTATTCCGAAAGGGGGGCCTTCGATGAAAGAGGGGCCTTCGATTGCAAAGGCGGAGTCTTGGATGTTTCATTCTCGGCGCTGGCGACGGCGATCACTACTACCAACGCGACCACCAGCGCGACCGGCATCGCCAGCAGCTGGCGCCGGCGCGAGCGCGCCTGTCGCGCCGCCAGACGACGGCGCTTTCGCTCGCGTGTATCCAACCGCGAGCCGGGAATGTCTTGGCGATCGTCGTCCATAGTGCGTGGCCGGCGCGCACAACCCTTGCGAGCGCTGCTAAACGAAGCCGTAAGCCGGGGTGAGACTTCCCTCACGGCTCCGCCTGCAATCACGCCCCGGCGAGGACTTATCAAGGGTCGCCCGCCGCGATCGGCCTCCTCGCGTAATCTTGCCCGCGTGAAGGCCATCCAGATCAGCGAGCTGACGGGCCCCGACGCGCTCGCCGTCGTCGAGGTGCCCGAGCCCGCAGCAGCGCACATGCTCACGCCCGGCGAGGGCGTCCTGATCGATGTGAAGGCCGTCGGCGTGTCCTTCCCGGACGTCCTGCAGACGCGCGGGCTATACCAACTCAAACCCGACCTGCCGTTCGTGCCCGGCTCTGAGGTCGCGGGCACCATCATCTCCGCGCCGGCCTCCAGCGGGCTGAGCGAGGGCCAACGCGTGATGGCGTTCACCGTCCTCGGCGGCATGGCCGAGCGCGCCGTCGCTCCGGCCTACCTGACCTTCGCGCTGGCTGAGGCGCTCTCCTTCGAGCAAGGGGCCTCGGTGATCCTCAACTACCACACCGTTTACTTCGCGCTGAAGCTGCGCGGTCGCCTGCAAGCTGGCGAGAGCGTGCTCGTGCACGGGGCCGGCGGTGGCGTCGGCAGCGCCGCACTACAGGTAGCCAAGGCGCTTGGCGCCACCACGATCGCGGTCGTCTCCAGCGAGGAGAAGGAAGGCGTTGCGCGTGAGGCCGACGCCGATCACGTGGTCCGCTCCGACGGCCACTGGCGCGAGCAGGTCTCCGCGCTGAGCGGCGGCGGCGTCGATGTCGTGCTCGATCCCGTCGGCGGCGATCGCTTCACCGACAGTCTGCGTTCTCTCAAAGAGGGCGGGCGCGCGCTGGTCGTCGGCTTCACCGGCGGCTCGATCCCCGAGGTCAAGGTCAACCGACTGCTACTGCGCAACATCGAGGTGGTGGGCGCCGGCTGGGGCGCCTATGTGATGGGCAGCCAGGAGCGCAACGCGGCGATCGGCAAGGCCATCGCCCAGATGATTG
>DASTPN010000123.1:0-6167 GCA_035719985.1 Solirubrobacteraceae bacterium
CGCGGGCGGGCCGGTTTGCCCCCCGGAGGGCACCTGCGACCGAATGGGCATCGGCTCGTACTTCACCAATCATGCTTGCGCGGTGAGCCTAAGAAGAAAAGAGGAAAGTCAGGTACTTGACTTTCAAGACCGATGACCGGCTCCCTAGCCCGACGACATGCCCTCGACGGGGCCACCGGCCGATAGAAGCGGCACAGCTTGGGTCGTCCTTGCACGGTGCAGCGAGTGGCGCAAACGCAGCACGGCCATGTTTGGCGCGATCAAGCCGCCAAGCTCTTGCATGATCGATGGAACGACCTCGTTTGCCAGCCGCGAACCGGAGCGCCGCAGATCGCAGAGATAGAAGCTCGTCATCGCCGCGACGATCAGCGCATGGCGCCTGCCCCTCGGCAGCGATCGCGTGCGCGTGATCGCCTCGCGCGTGATCGCTTGCATGCGACTGGCCGCCTCCTCCGCAGAGAGGTAGTGATCGATTAGGCCGCGTACGCCCATCGCGAGATCCTCGCTGCGGTCAACCAGGCTGTCCAACATCGAGTGCAGGGCGCCGATCCAAGGGAAGTACGCATCGTCGATCGCGCTTACGTCGCGGGGATGTACACGAGGATCGGCCGCAACGCCGAGCAGCACATGCAGCGAGAGCGTGGACCCTGCTCCAGCTCCAGCCTCCCACCAGCGCATGTCTGGGAACGATCTGCCTTCGTTTCTGGCCCAACGCTCAAATGGCTGATAGGAGCCGTGAACGTCGCAATGGTTGAGCGCTTGGTAGGAAGCAATGCGCTTGGCTGCACTCGCGATCGACGCGGCCACAGCATCGCGTGCGGGAAGCAGCACAAGCGCACTGCTGACACCGTCGATGAGAGCACGAAGATAGCCGCCGTCCTCGCGGTGAGGATGATGGCGGTAGTAGTCGGGGTCACGAAACCCGGGGGTGGCGACCGCGTCGAGTAGGGCATCGTGCAGCGCGTAGCCGTTGGCGACTGGATCGCGGTTGGGCTGCTCGCAAAGCACGTCGAGGTAGTCGCACATCGCTTGACTGCAAACGAGCGCCTGTACGACCAGCGGCCGTTGTGGACGCGGCGCCAGAGTTGCGAACGCGGCGGCGCCCTCGAGATTGCGTCCCTTGCGCTCAAGCGCCTGGAGTGCCAGACGCCGCAGGACAGGATCGGGAATACGTGCGGCAAGCGCCCTCCTGCGCCGTAGCTCGACCGCAACACGCGGGAACACACTCAACCAGTAGCCACGTGCAGCGCAGACGAACTCGGTAGCGAAATAAAATCGGTTCTGCTGTACAGGTCGAATGACGGCGATCGTTTTGCGTACCCGCTTGGGGGCCGTCATAACGCTCACTCCTGCAGGCTCATACGCGGCGGGACCCGAGCCGCCGCCATCCCGGGCAGCGATATGACCACACTGGCGATCGCCGTAACCAATGCAAACGTTAGGAGAACGTGCCCTGCGCCGATCGAGAACGGAGCTGGGAAACCCGTGGTGATCGTCAACCAGTGCGCGGCGAGAGCGTGGCCATAAACACCGACGACGGCACCTACTAGTGAGCCGACCGCGATCATCACGACGCTCTCTAGCAGCAGGCCCAGCCACAGTTGACCGGCGTGGTAGCCCTGAATCTTTAGCGACGCTAGACGCGCGCGACGCTGCCACACCGTCGTACTGAGCGCCGCCGCTACCGCCAGCGCAGCGGCAATCAAGAGCATTGTCGAGATATCCGAGAGCGTGCGCAGGCCCTCGCGCGCGCTAGCGTCTGCGCGCGCCGCGCTTTGCGCGCTGGTCTGGACCAGCAGGCCGGTACCCGGACCTAGCGCTGAGCGCACCGCCCCTGCTCCGGCCGCCGGTGAGACACCACTATGTAGGCCGAGCTCCAAGGCCGTCGCTTCTGCGCTACCCCACCAACGGCTGTAGTCGCGGGCGCTCAGCGTAACCGTCCCACCCGGCCAACCGGAATTGGTTGTAAGCGCCGCGACTCTCAGCGAGGCCAGACCGCGGGGGGTGGGCAGTCGCAGGCGGCTGCCCACGAGGAGACCGTGTTCGCGAGCAAAGCCGCTTGAGACCGCGGCCCAGCCACCCTGACGAATCAACGCTTGTGCGTGCGTGAAATCGCCGCTGATCAGCTGACTGGCTTCGAACATGGTGGGGTCGCCAACCGGGCGCGCCCGCACCCAAAGCCGCCGCGAGCCGATGTCGATCAAGCCACCGCGATAGACGCGCACCGAACTGACGGCGGGCACTCGCGCCAATCGCTTGGTCACCGTGGCGGGGAAACCATCCGTATTGAAGACGTTCGACCCATCCGCCACCCACAGGGCAGCGGTGCTGTGGTACTGAGCGGTCGCCGTTTCGATGCCGTTTAGCAAGTCGTCGCGTGCTCCACCTATGGCCACGCTGCCATACACCGCCAGCGCCACGATCGCACCGAGCGCAACCGAGCGCGTCGATATTGCACGCAGCTCCGAGGCGGCCAGGATGACGGCGCCGCTGCGACTGCCCGCGCTTAGACGCGGAAACCAACCCGCCACACCCGCGAGCATGGGAGGTACCAATAGAACGGTCGCGACCGCCAACGCGACACCGCCAAATATCGTCGCGGCAGGCACGATCGCCACCAGTGCGCCCACCAACACGATCATTACCAAGCCCGCCAATCCGCACCATCGCATCGCCGCGACCGTCAATAGACCACCGGATGGGCCGGCGTCACGAAAGACCGCGTCGGCCGGTAATCCGGGGCGCAGATCGAGCACCGGCGAGAGAGATGCAAGCACTGTGGCCAACACACCACAGGCGATGGCGGCCACGGCCAGTCCAATGCTTAGTGACTGCTCGGCGGCGATCGGGAACGCCACCGCGAGATAGCTCGGCGCCTGGTGATAGAGGGTACGCGCGAGCACGTCCCCGAGCACCACTCCCAGCACGGAGGCAACCAGTCCCAGCGCAACCGCCTGAAAGGCCAACATCAACAGGATTTGGCGCTGGTCATAGCCCTGCATGCGCAGCTCGGCAATGAAGCGCCTGCGCTCAGGGACAGTGAGCAGCATTGCGTTTAGCGCCAGTAGGAAACCGACCATGATGCTGATCGCCGAAAACAGGCTTGTCGATTGACGGTTGGGTGTCGTGGCTTGACTGAGCAATTGCAGTTCGTGATCTGCGGACTCGACGTCGAGTTGACCGCCAGCAAGGGCGCGCATCTCATTTGCCACTTGCGCGGTGCGACCGGGGGCTGGCACTACCAGCGTCTGCGTGACTCTTCCCCGACGTCCCGCAAGGCGCTGGGCCACCGGCAGCAGCGCAACCGCAACCGGCGAGCCGGCCAGTGCTTTGACCGATTCGCTTGTGATCACGGCACCCACGCCCAGCGAGTGGCTTGCGCCGTTGCCGATCACACGCACGCGCGTACCTCTCCGTGCGCCGATCGTTTCCGCCACACCTCCTGGCAGACCCAAGCCACCGGAGAGCAACAGGGCGCCATTGCCGAGCTCTTGCTGGGAGATTCCCCCAAGCGAGGAGAGACTCGGGGACACACCGATCAGCTGTACCGGCTGGCGCCCCGACGGACCTTCGACAATCATGTTCTCGCGCAGCACAGATGTAGCGACCCGCACGCCGGGTAGAGCTCGGACCCGGCCGGTGAGAGCTTCTGGGAAGCCTGCGGGCGAGCGTGCCAGCAGCGTCAGGCGAGCCGAGCCGGAGAGCGCGCGCACGAGACGTTCGGTTGAGCCGGTCAAACCTGCGTTTGCTAGCAGCACACCGAAAACCAACGCGACCCCAATGGCGATTCCGGCGCCGGCCAGCAACTCTTGTACCGGATGCGCGCGCAGGCGGCGGCGGTAGAGGAACACCAACATCGAAGGGCGCAGACCCAGCAATGCGCTGTTCATGAGTTCGCGAGCGTCGAGAGCTCCGGTAGCTCCTCGTAGACTCCCTCGAGCAGCCGGCCGTCGCGCAATGTGATCGTGCGGTCGACATAGGACATCGCTTCAGAGTCGTGGGTGACTAGCAGGCCCGGAACCTGGCGCTCGTGACAAACGTCGCGCAGCAGTTCGAGAATCTCCTTGGTGCGCGCCGAGTCGAGGTTGCCGGTCGGCTCATCGGCTAGCAAGAGACTTGGCTCGCCAACTAGTGCACGTGCGATCGCGACCCGCTGGCGCTCTCCCATCGAGAGCTGGTGCGGGCGGTGGTCCAAGCGCTCGCCGAGACCGACGCGCACCAGCCACGGCTCTGTCATCGCGCGCGCTTCGCGCAACGTGTGTCCGCTCACCGGCAGCTTGATCAATGCGTTATCGAGCGCCGAGGCGCCCGGCATTAGATGGAAGGACTGGAAGATGAAGCCGACGTCGTTGAGCCTGTAGGCGGCGCTCTGGCGTGCGGACATGCCGGCCAGGTCGCGGCCATCGAAGCTGACCTCGCCCGCGTCGGGATCCATTAGGCCGGCGGCAAGCAACAACAGCGTCGTCTTGCCCGATCCGCTTGGGCCGTACAGCGCGACCAACTCTCCTGAGACGATCTCCAGCGAGACACCATCGACTGCCCTGACCGTCTCGCTGCCACTCGGATAGTGCTTGACGACCTCGCGAAGCCGTAGAGCGCTCATGAGGACCCGGCGTCGCGCACCGAGCCGAGCTGAGAGAGCGCCGGGAACGGGACGATCGTGGCGTTGCCCTCACTGGAGCACAGTTCGCGCGCGGAGATCGATACGAACACGTCGAAGCCTTGGAGAGCGGCGAAGTCCTCTGAAGCCGCGAGCAAAGCGGTACCGCGCTCGCGACAGAGGCCGCGCAGTAGCGCGTAGAGCGTGTCGCGTTCGCTGACGCTTGGAGTCAGCACCGGATCGTCGATCACGATCAAGCGCGGATCGTGCGCGAGAGCGCGAGCGAACATGACTCTGGTGCGATCGACCAGCGAGAGACTTCCGGCCGGTGACTGCGCATCGGCTGCGCTGACTCCGACGGCGTCGAGCTCGCGCAGTGCACGGCGTTCTGCCTGGCGTACCGTCAGACCGTGGCCGCCAAGTGCAAGCGCGAGATGCTGAGCGACGCTTTCGCCAGGGTTAGGGCGCCAGTCACCCAGGGCGATGTAGGCCAGACGCGAGCGCAGAACCCGCGCAAGATCACGCGGTGAGACGGCGGCCAGGTCGATGCCGTCGAACACGACGTTGCCGCTGTCTGGTCGCTCCACACCCGCAGCCATCCGAAGTAGCGTGGACTTGCCAGAGCGACGCTTGCCATAGACACCGACGTGGGTGGCCTGCTCTACATCCATAGAGGCTCGCTCGAAAACGCTGATGTAACCACCACCGTCGGGATATGCCTTACTGACCTCGCCGATGCGAAGCAGCGGGCTCATCGCGATGGCGTGGCGGGCGGCGCCGGCTGGCGCTTGGAATGCTCGGCGATCCGCTGGCGCGCGGTGGCCGCCCAGTCGATCTCAGCTCGTAGTTGCGTGTAGACCGCCTCGCGGGTGCAGTCCATGAACAGTGCCGGCCATGACGGCTGAGCGCCGCCGTTGGGCGTCACCATCTTGGCTAGCGCCAGGCACTTTTGCTCATAGTCGCGCAGCGCCACCATCAACCGCGGAGCGTCCTCGGCGCGTGCGACCGCCAGCTTGGCGTGCAGGCCGAAGCGAACTGGCTCGCGCGGCAGCAGCGTCTCCATCCACAGGCTGAGCGCCTGCGAGGTCTTGGCGGTTGGGTGATAGACGATAAGTGGGCGCCGGCCGCTACCTTTGCAGGCTTCCACGCGCGAGCAGATCAAGCCCTCGCGCTCGAGTTGCTCGAGCAGGCGATAGGCATCGTTGGTGTCCACCCGCCATGTGTCGCCGAGTCGTACCAGCATGCGGTTGGCCAGATCGCCACCGTGGCCGGGGCGCTCTTGCACGAGACCGAGCAAGACGCCGCGCATCGAGGCAGAGCCTCCGCGCATCCACTGCCGCCGCTGCGGCTTTGCGCGCGCCCCGGCCATTGCTCAGCTATGCCCCTTTATTTGTCCGTCGCCCATAATGCCCATCGCAACCCTCATCTTCGGTGGTGTCTTTACTACAAGATTCAGTATGACGGAATGCTACAGCGAGAAGGGCTTATGTACCACCTGGCGGGATAGATTCGCCAATTAGTCATCCGCTCGTTGCGGGATCGAATCTGAACGAACCACACGCAAATC
>DASTPN010000124.1:0-5997 GCA_035719985.1 Solirubrobacteraceae bacterium
ACCGCTCCGACTTCGGCTTGAGAGACCGGATTCGGGCCGGCTTTGACTTCGCCGGTTTCCGGGTTCACGTGCGTGCGCGGCGGCGCCGGCGCAATCTGCGCGACCACCCTGCCGACCGCTTTGCCGCCTCCTACCAGCTGCGCGATCGACTTGCCGTCGATGCCCGCCGCCACCGTGTAGGTGAGTGTGTGCCTGCCGGACTTCACCGGCGTCACGCGCCAGATAAAGCGCACCCGGTGCCCGGCCGCCAGCGGCCCCAGCGCCCAGGTGTTCACGAAAGCGGTTTCGCCGCCGCCGGGCGGATTGATTTCCTCGCTTTCTACCGCCGGCTTGGCGATCGCGCCGGGCCCGGTGTTGACGATCCAGACCGGTCGCTTGCTGGCCGAAAGATGTGGATAGTCGCTTCGGTAGTAGAAGGAGTCGACGGTCACGGCGACGTTTGGCATCGTCTTCGAGCCGGCGTTGCGCACGACCAGTTCCATCCTTGTGTCTCGGGCGACCGCCTGCTTGCGCGGAAAGCTGACCCTCGCGACTTCGATCGGGTAGGTCCCTTTCCGTTCCGCCGCATTGCGCTCTCCTTCGCCGCAGCCGGCGATCAGCAACGCCAGGCTCGTCGCGCCCGCCGCGAGCAACACCCCTCTGCTGGAGAACTCTCCCACCCTCACGTTCGTCGCCACCATACCAGCGCGCTATCGCGTAGAGTTCCTAACCTGCCGGTAGAGTTGGGGACGAGGCCGTGCGTCCCCTGAGGAGGGGTTAGATGGTTCGCAGTACAGCAGAGCGGGCTTTCCTGCCAACCAGGAACCTGCTTGAGGAAGTCGGCGACATGATGATTCTCACGGGGAGGACGCTCACCTCCGCCGTGCGCCCGCCGTATCCCTACGGCGACGAGTTCGTCTCGCAGTTCCTGTTCGTCCTGCGCCTGGTGTGGTTCCCGCTGCTGGTCACCACGGTGTCGATCAACTACGGCGCGCCGGGCTTGCAGGCGGCGAACTTCCTGACGATCTTCGGCGCGCTCGACCGTCTCGGCGGCTTCTTCGTGCTGGCCGCGATCCGAGAAATCGGCCCGCTGATCACCTCGATTGTGCTCGCCGGCGTGGCCGGAACGGCGATCACCGCCGATCTCGGCGCCCGCAAGATTCGCGAGGAGCTCGACGCCCTGCAGGTACTCGGGGTGGACCCAGTCAAGAATCTGGTCGTCCCGCGCTTCCTGGCCTTGATGCTCGTCACGGGCCTGTTCGACCTGTACGCGCTCTTGTTCGGCATCTTCGGGGGCCTGCTCGCCTCGCTGGTCAACCGCCAGCCGCTCGGCCCGTTCTGGGCGACGTTCTTTGCCAACACCTCCACCGTCGACCTGTGGGGCTCGCTGCTGAAGACGATGATCTTCGGCGCGATCATCGCGATCGTCAGTTGCTACAAGGGCATGACCGCCTCCGGTGGCGCCGAGGGCGTCGGCCGTGCCGTCAACCAGGGCGTGGTGATCGCCATCCTCGGCATCGGCGCCTTCAACTACGTCTTCACGCAGGTGCTCTTGGCAACGCACCCGAACATTCTGGTGATCAAGTGATGGACACGATCCCCACCCACCCGAGCAGACGATGAGCACCTGGGGCGGATCGTGGACCGCGCTTCCGCGCGAGTGGCTTTCCTCCACCGGTGAGATTGGCGGCTTCGCCGGGCGCGTGGTACGCGAAGTGTGGGGCCTGCGCGTGCTGCGCTTCTTCGGCGAGACGATCCGCCAGGCGGGCATTCTGATCGTCGGCTCCACCGCGGTGATCTGGGCGCTCGTGTTCATCACGGGCCTCGGCCCCTGCGGGATCGAGGGCGCCTACTTCACAGAGTCCACCGGAGCGCCTGCTTATGCGGGTGTGTTCGCGGCCTGGTGCAATCTGCGCGAGGCGATCCCCTACTCGTTCGGCTACATGCTGGCGGCCAAGGTCGGCACCGGCATCGTCGCCGAGCTGGGCGCGATGCGCATTTCCGAGGAGATCGACGCGCTCGAGGTGATGGGCATCGACTCGGTCACTTTCCTGTGCGCCACGCGCCTGCTGGCGGCCTGGTTGGTGCTGCCGTTCATGTACTTGGCGGGCATCGGCGTCGCCTACCTGGCCTCCTACATCGCGGTGGTCGATCAGATCGGCTACGTCTCATCCGGCGGTTACACGCTGATCTTCTGGGAGTTCCAGAACGCCCCCGATCTCTTGTACAGCCTGATCAAGGGCATGACGATGGCGACCGCGATCGTGCTCGTGGGGTGCTACTACGGCTACAACGCGTCCGGGGGACCAGTGGGCGTGGGGACGGCCACGGCTAAGTCGATGGCGCTGAACCTGGTGATCGTTACGCTGATCGGGATGCTCGGCACACAAATCTTCTGGGGCGCGAACCCGCGCGCCCCGATCGGCGGTTAGCGGGCGATGGCCGCCAGCGGGACATCCGGAGAGCATCTTCCCGGCGGCGACCCGGGCGAGTTCGAGTTCCACACCGGCGTCAACCGCCCGACCGGTGCGCCGGCGGCGATCGAGTTCATCGGCGTGCACAAGTCCTTCGGCAAGAACCACGTCCTGCGCGGCCTTGACCTGGAACTCCCTGAAGGCCAGATCTCGATGATCCTCGGCCCCTCCGGCACCGGGAAGTCGGTCTGCATCAAGCACATCGTCGGACTGCTCTACCCCGACGAGGGCGATGTGATCGTGCAAGGCCAGTCGATCCCGGCGCTGCCCGACGCGGAGCTGTTCGAGACGCGCAAGAAGTTCGGCGTCCTGTTTCAGGACGGCGCCTTGTTCGGTTCGATGAACCTGTACGACAACATCGCCTTCCCGCTGCGTCAGCACACCGAGAAGGGCGAGGACGAGATCAAGGAAATAGTGCATCGGCGCATGCGCGAGGTCGGCCTCGGCGACTCCGGCGAGAAGATGCCCAACCAGCTGTCCGGGGGCATGCGCAAGCGCGCGGGCTTCGCTCGCTCGCTGGTGCTCGACCCGCAGATCGTGCTGTTCGACGAGCCCGACTCCGGGCTCGATCCGGTGCGCACCGCGCTTCTGTGCGAACTGATCAAAGAGGTGCACGAAGAGAACGGCGGCACCTATGTCGTGATCACCCACGACATCATGTCCGCGCGCCGCGTGGCCGAGCACATCTCCGTTCTGTGGCGAGGCCGCATCGTCGAGTCGGGCCCAGCGGCGGAGCTATTTGACTCCGAGAACCCGTTCGTGCGCCAGTTCCTATCGGGAGAATCGCAAGGCCCACTTGGGATGGAGTAGCGCTGTGTGCGGGGCTCCCTCTCCGCTCGCGGCGTTAGCCTAGGGATCGTGGATGTAGGAGGGGTTCTTTCGGGGTTGGCTGGGCGCGCGGCGCGCCGGCCGGTCCTCACGTTGGCTATCGTCGGCGCGCTCGCGCTCGTAGGCACCCTGGCGGCACTGTCTTTGCGCCCAAGCGCCGCCACCGACACGCTGGTTGGTAAGTCGAGCTCGACCTATCGTGAAACGCAGCGCTTCTACGCCCGCTTCGGCGAAGAGCCGGTCGAGGTGCTCGTCAAGGGCGACCTGCGCAAGCTCGTGCTCAGCTCGGACATCGATCGCCTGGTCGGCTTGGAGGGTTGCCTGTCGGGCAACTTGCCGGCCGCCGCTCTGGCCAACGAGGGCGGGGTGAAGGGGCCGTGCGGGCAGCTGCGTGCCGTCAAAGCCGTGAAGGTTGTGTTCGGTCCCGGCACTTTCCTCAATGAGGCAGCGCAACAGATCGACTCCACGCTCACCGCCAAGAGCGCCCAGGCCGAAAAGCAGGCCTCCCAGGCGCAGGCTACGGTGCGCCACTCCGCGCTTACCCGCGGCCTCAGCGCTGAAGAAGCCGCCGCCTTGGGCCAGCAGGCGCGCAAGGCAACGATGGCGGGCTTTGCCGCAGAAGTCAGCGCGCTGGCGATCCACTACGGCATCAGCCGGCCGCCGACACTTGACGATCACAACTTCGTCTCCGCGGTCGTGTTCGACTCGACCAAGCCAGCCGGAACCCCTAAGCAACGCTTCGCCTACCTGTTCCCGAGCCGAGACGCTGCGCTCGTGTCGGTGCGCCTACGCGCGGGCCTGAGCGAAGCGCAGCGCACACGCACGATCGCACTGATCCGCGCCGCGACCGCAATGCCCCAGTGGCGGCTGCAGAATGGTGGGCGCTACCTGGTGACCGGTGAGCCGGTGATCGTCGCTGATATCACGGGCTCGATCTCGCACTCGATCGAGCTGTTGCTGGTGGCGGTGCTGATCGTGATGGCGATCGTGCTGGGGTTGGTCTTTCGCGGTCGCCCACGTCTACTGCCGCTGCTGATCGCTCTGCTAGCGAGCGCGCTCACGTTCGGCGCTCTGGCGCTCTCGGGCGCCGCCCTGACGATGGCCTCGGTCGCGGTCTTGCCGGTGCTCGTGGGTTTGGCGGTGGACTACGCGATCCAATTTCAGTCGCGCGTGCAGGAGGAGCGCGAAGGCTCGGGAAGCGGGCAGCCGGGCGACACGGCCGAGCAGGCGCTCACGGCAAGCGACGGCGCCGACGCGATCGTCCGCGCCGCGCGCCGTGGAGTCCCCGCGATCGCCACTGCGGTCGTTGCCAGCATCGGCGGTCTGCTCGTGTTGCTGCTCTCGCCGGTGCCGATGGTGCGCGGCTTCGGATTGCTGCTCGTTGTGGGTGTGGCGCTGGCGTTCGTCTGCGCACTGACGGCCGGTTCGGCCGCGATGGCGCTGGCCGGCGGCCGCCAAAACCCGCGCGCAGACGCGAGCGGCGCCAGTCGCTTCTCAGCGCCAGCGGGCCTTGCATCGGCCTGGGCGGCGGTCGCGGCGGCCTGGCGCGAGGCCGGCGAAATCCTCTCGAACAATCCATTCACGCGGCTGGTCTCGACACTCGCGCTCGAGCGCGCCGTGCGCCGGCCGGGCCGCGTGCTGGCAACCGGGCTCCTGTTGGCCGCGCTCGGCTGGGGTCTGGACACACAGACGCACGTGCAGACCGACATCGCCAAGCTGGCGCCACAGGACATCTCTTCGCTGCACAACCTGACCGCGCTCGAGCAGGCGACGGGCGTCGGCGGCGAGATCGACCTGACGGTCAGCGGCAACTCGCTGACCAAGCCCGCGACGATCGAATGGATGAGCCACTACGAGGCGGCGATCCTCGCGCACTTCGGCTATAGCGCCACTCGCGGCTGTGCTAAGGCCCAACTGTGCCCAGCCTTCTCGCTGCCCGACTTGTTTCAGACCGAAGCAGGCTCAGACGCGAAGTTGAGCCAGCGGCAGGTCAGCGGACTGCTGGCCGCGGTGCCGTCCTACTTCTCCCAGGATGTGATCACGCCCGATCGGCGCGTGGCGACGCTCGCCTTCGGGATTCGGCTGATGAGCCTGCAACAGCAGCAGGCAGTAATCGAACGGATGCGCTCGAGCCTGCACCCGCCCGCCGGCGTCAGCGCGAATCTGGTCGGCCTCTCCGTGCTGGCGGCACAGGCCGGCGCGCAGGTCGCCTCGCCGTGGCGACGCGTGTTGACGCTGCTTGCGGCTCTCGTCGCAGTGGCGGCGATCCTGCTGGTCTGCTTCCGCGGCGACCGTCGCCGCGCGTTGATTCCGTTGATCCCGGTCGTTCTTGCGACCGGCTGGTCGGCGCTGGTGTTGTTCGCGTTGCGCATTCCGCTGAACCCAATGTCGGTCACGCTCGGCGCGCTGGTGATCGCCATCTCCACCGAGTTCGGTGTGCTGCTCTCCGAGCGCCAGCGTCAAGAGCGCGCGGCGGGTTATTCCAGCGCCGAGGCAATGCGACGCGCCTACCGCCGCACCGGCGCCGCCGTCGCCGCCTCGGGCGTGACCGCGATAGCCGGCTTCGGTGTGCTCACGCTCTCAGACATCGCAATGCTGCGCGACTTTGGGCTGGTGACGCTGGTTGACCTGTCTGTCTCCCTGCTCGGCGTATTGATTGCGCTGCCGGCGGCGGTGGCGCTTACAGAGAGCGAGCGCCCACTGCGCGCGCATCTAC
>DASTPN010000125.1:0-7954 GCA_035719985.1 Solirubrobacteraceae bacterium
CGAGGTGCTCGGGCTCGGTGCTGTTCAGCGCGTCGGCGGGCATCGCGAGAGCAAGTCTAGAGGTCGGGTCAACGACTTTGGCCGCTCAGCCAGTCTCCCCGCAGCAAAAGGGGGTTTGTGTGACTGTCCACACAGCGCCCATCGATCTTGTGCGCCAGTCGATACTCGCGGCCATCCCGAGCGGGCACCATCTAGACCAAGATCCCTTCGAATCGAGGTAGGTGGGAGTGTCGATGCGCACGCGCACACCGCAGATCGTGGCCCTTGGCGGCGGCGGCTTCTCGATGGAAAAAGAGAGCACGCTGCTGGACGACTACATCCTCTCGCTAACGCGCGTGCGCCGTCCGCGCGTCTGCTTTCTACCGACCGCCTCCGGCGACGCCGACCACTACGTCGTGCGCTTCTACCGGCGCTTCTCGGCCTTCTGCGAGGCCAGCCACATCTCCATGTTCCGCCGCGACCAGGGCGGTCGCGGCGTTGAGGACGACCTGGCCTCACACCTGCTCGCCCAGGATCTGATCTACGTCGGCGGGGGTAACGTGGTGAGCATGCTCGGCGTCTGGCGCGCCCACGGTCTCGATGAGGTGCTGCGCGAGTGCTGGCAGCGCGGAATCGTAATGTGCGGACCCTCCGCCGGTTCACTTTGCTGGTTCTCTGAGGTGCTCAGCGCCTTTCACGGGCCGCCCAGGCGCGTGAGCGGACTGGGGCTGCTGCCCTACTCCAACTGCGTGCACTACGACGCCGAGCCGGCGCGACGCTCCGAGTACCACTCGCTGGTGGCCGAGGGGATGTGCGCCGGGTATGCGGCCGATGACGGCGTCGCGCTTCACTTCAAGGGCGCACAGCTGGACTGCGTCGTCAGCTCGCGTAAGCATGGCGGAGCCTTTCATGTCCAGCGCGTCGGCGACGAGGTAATGGAGACGGCGCTCGATGTCTCCTATTTGGGCGAACGCACAAGCCTCACCGCTAAACGAGGTGGCAAAGCAAGCGGCTCCGGCGTGGCCGCCACACGAGCGGTGGCACTGGCGTGAGCGGGCCACCAGAGCGAGACGTGGCGCCCGAGCGGCGGACGATCTTGGCGATGGGCGGCGGCGGCTTTACGATGGAGCCGACCAATCCGCTGCTCGACGACTTCGTGCTCACGCTCGCTCGGGCCAAGCAGCCTCGCATCCTCTTCCTGCCAACCGCCTCGGGTGACACGACCACCCAGATCAACGCCTTCTACGCGCGCTTCGGCGGCCGTCCCTGCGTACCGCGCTATGTGTCCCTGTTTCGCCTCGGCGACCTCGAGCGTCCCCTGCGGGAGATCGTGCTCGAGCAGGACATCGTCTACGTCGGCGGTGGCTCGATGCGCAACCTGCTGGCGATCTGGCGCGCGCACGAGCTGGACGAGATCCTGGTCGAGGCGTGGCGGAAGGGCACCGTGTTGGCGGGGATCAGCGCCGGGGCGATGTGCTGGTTTGAAGGCGGCGTCACCTGCTCCAGCGGCGCCCCCGAGCCGCTGGACGGCTTGGGACTCCTGGAAGGGTCCCTGACCGTGCACGCCGACGGCGAGCCCGAGCGCCTGCCGGTGTGGCTGGCGAGCGTGCGCTCGGGCGAGCTGCCCGGCGGTTGGGCAGCCGACGACGGCGTCGGTCTGCTCTTTCGCGCAGGCACGCTAGAGCGCGCGGTCAGCTCGCGCCCCGGAGCCGGCGCTCAGCGCGTGGACGCGATCGCCGGCGAGCTGGTGCGCCATCGCCTGGAGCCGGAACTGCTCGGTGGCGAGCAGCCGGCGTCCGCGGCTGCCTTGGACGATGATGTGCGCGAGCTGCGTCGCGTGCAGCGCCTGCGCCGTGAGATGACCGGCGAATCGCGCCGATTCGAGAACACGTGAAGCTGCTCAACGCGGGCACCGTTCACGGCAGAGCCACTCAGGTCAGAGCGCTCAGGGCAGGTGATGCACGAAGTCCGACACCGGCGCGCGCTCGGGTACGCGTTGGTCCTGGCGAGGGCGGCCAAGGTGCAACAACCCGATCGGAAGCTCGTCCGGATCGAGCGCGAGCGCATCGCGTGCGGCAGGCGAGTCCAGGAACGACACCGTGCGCCAATAGCCGGCAAGTCCCGCTCCGTGCGCTGCCAGCAAGACGAGATAGGCCGCGACCGTGCCCGCCAGCAGATCCTCCTGACGCTCGCTGGCGTCTCCTTGCCTGTGCGCTGAGGCGACGATCAAGGTGGGAGCGCGGTCGAGCTTGCCGCCCGAGCCGGGCTTCTCAGTCTCGGCGATCTGCTTGAGGCGCGCAACCGTCTGCGGTCCGAGCACCCGAAAGCGCCACGGGTTGGTCAGATGATGGTTGGGGGCCCAGCGGGCCAGCTCGAACAGTCGCGCCAGCAGCTCCGGCTCGACCGGATCGGGGCCGAACGCCTTGTGGGTGCGCCTCGTCCTGATTGCCTCCTCGAGCTCCATTCGCCGCTAAGCCTAGATGGAGCGCCCGCGCCTTCCGCCCGCCCGATCGTGGCCGGCCACGCCGGCTCGGTCGTGACCAGTCTGAGGCGCTCCGAGGGTTTCTCCGCGTGCGCGTCGAAATCAGCCGGATGGACGGCCACGACGCACCGAAGGGGAAGCCGCGCGGGAAGCTCTCGCCCAAGGACGACCGTCGTCTCCCTCCGGCGCTGCTGGCGCTCACGCTCACCACAGGACTGATCGACGCGGCGAGCTATCTCGGGCTCGGGCACGTCTTCACGGCGAACATGACCGGCAACGTCGTGCTGCTCGGCTTCGGGCTGGCAGGCGCGGGCGGGCTGCCGGTCATCGCGCCGCTCGTCTCGCTTGGCGCGTTCCTGCTCGGAGCGAGCGTCGGCGGGCGGCTTGGCGTCGGCATAGTGCACAGACACGAGCGAATCTTCTTGCTCGGGGTCGGCAGCGAGATCGCGCTCGTGGGGATCGCGGCGATAGTCGCCTGGGCGGCGCAGGTGAAGATCTACTCGGCCAGCGCGTACGCGATCATCGTGCTGGTGGCGCTGGCGATGGGGATGCGCAACGCGATCGTGCGCAAGCTGGCCGTGCCCGACCTGACGACCACCGTCCTAACCATGACCTTGACCGGCATCGCCGCCGACACCTCAGCCGACGGCCTGGCCAAGGCGGGGAGGTCGGCGCGGCGGTTGCTCGCGGTGGCGGCGATGCTGCTCGGAGCGTTCGCCGGAGCGCTGCTCGAGAAGCACAGCCTCGGCCTGCCGCTCGCGGTCGCGGCCGGGGCGGGCGCACTGAGCTTCGGCTGGTACCTCGCAACTCACGACCGCTAACCGGTGACCACCTCTCAGCTCACGGTCGCTGACCGGACAGCTCTACGCACAGCTGCTCCAACAGCTGCTGAACCTCGGGCACACGTTGGGCGGCATGATCGGCCAGCATCGAGTGCAGCTCCTCGCGACGAGCGCTGAGCAGTTGGTCGGCCATCGCGCGACCGGCCGGCGTCAGCCTCGCCGCGCCTCCGTCGGTCTCTTCGCCACCGGCATCTTCCACCAGACCGCGCTCGCGCAGCTCCGCTTCGACCGCCAGCACGCGCTCGTCCTCGACAGACTGCTCCCGAGCCATCTCGCGCGTGCCGTCGATGCCGTAACTGTCGAAGCGAGCGAGCGCCCAGATCGCTCCCGAGCTGAGGTCCACGCTGGCCCTGGCTCCCACCCGTTCGTTGAAGGCGCGTCGGTCCTCGCGGCTCACGAGCACGCTCAGTGAGCGGTCCAGCTCGGCCAGCGAGTTGGGGCTCTTGGGCGCCGCCAGGGCATCGTCCAGGCCCTGACTGGTCGAGGCAGTCGCGCGCAGGGGGCGCTCGCGCAAGCGCAGAGCCAACACGAACCCGATCGCACCCACCCCAGCGGCGACCAGGAACACCGGTCTCAACGCGTGCACATAGGCGTTCTCATACGCCAGCCGGGCCGCTGACGGCAGGCTCGCCACCTGCGTGCCCGTCAGCCGTCCGCCACCAGCGACCTGAGCGCCGAGCGCGCCGCTGAGCACGTCGTGCAGCTCGCTGCGCAGGCGGCTGGAGAAGATCGTCCCGAACACCGCCGCACCGATCGAACCGCCGATCCCGCGCGCGAGCGTGACGCCGGAAGTGGCGGCGCCGAGCACCGAGTAATCGACCGCGTTCTGCACGGCCAGCACCAACACCTGCATGACCATCCCAAGGCCGAGTCCCAGCACGAGCAGGTACGCATCGGCCGCGGCCGAGCTGGTGGTGACATCCAGGCGCGAGAGCAGCAGCAGACCGACCGTCATCGTCGCCGTGCCCGCGATCGGGAACGCCCGGTAGCGGCCGGTGCGAGAGATCACCCGGCCCGAGACGACCGATGTGAGCACCAAGCCGCCCATCAACGGGATCAAACGCAGGCCCGCGCCCGTCGGGCTGGAGTGAAACACCGTCTGGAAGAACAGCGGCAGGAACGTCACCGACCCGAACAGCGCGAAGCCGACGATCAACGACAGCAGGCCAGCGATGCGGAACACCTCGTCGCGCAGGACCGGGATCGGGAGGACCGGCTCACGTGCGCGGCGCTCGACCGCCAGGAAGACGCCGATCAAGGCCACCCCAAGGAGCGCGACCAAGATCGTCTCCCCCGAACCCCACGCCCACGTCGTGCCGCCAAGGCTTGCGACCAACACGATCGCGCTGAGCGCACCCGCCAGCAGGCCCGCGCCGAGATAGTCGATCGCCGGCTTACTGCGCACGCTCGTCGCCGGCAAGGTGGTGGCGATCACTACCAGTGCAAGCAGGCCGATCGGCACGTTCACATAGAAGATCCAGCGCCAAGAGAGGTGCTCGACGATCACGCCCCCGAGCAAGGGGCCGGCGACGCTCGCCAAGCCGAACACGGCGCCAAACAGGCCCTGATAGCGACCGCGCTCGCGCGGGGTGACGATGTCGCCGACGGTCGCCTGTACCAGCACGATTAGGCCGCCGGCGCCGAGGCCCTGCACGGCGCGGAAGGCGATCAGCTCGATCATCGACTGGGCCAGGCCGCACAACGCCGAGCCCACCAAGAACAAGACGATGGCGCTTTGCAAGACCCGCTTGCGCCCCAGCTGATCGCCGAGCTTGCCGTACAGAGGCGTGATCGCGGTCTGCGCCAGCAGATATGCGCTCGTGACCCAGGAAAGACGCTCCAGCCCACCGAGATCGCCCACGATCGTCGGCAGAGCCGTGGCGACGATCGTCGAATCGAGCGCTGCCAGCAGCATCACCAGCATCAAGCCGCCGAAGGTCACCCCCAGACGGCGATTCGCGGAGCGCGGAGGAGCGGCAGTGGCGGCGACGGTGTTCACTTCAAGTGCTCGCTGCTTGACCAAACCGACGAGCCCAATCCTACAGTCACCGATTGGTGCCACCAATTGGTGGTGGATAACGTCTGTAGGTGATTCGCGGACACCAGAACGGGCAGAGAGCAACGAGCGTCAAAGCCACGCGCAGAAGAAGAGGAAGAAGAAGCGGCATCGGCAGCAGAACGCGACGAGTGCAACGCGACTAAGGGAGCAGGACATGAAGACACGCATGCTTGGAAGCCAGGGACTGCAGGTCTCCGAGGAGGGGCTCGGCTGCATGGGCATGTCCGAGTTCTACGGCCGGACCGACGAGGACGAGGCGATCGCCACGATCCACCGCGCGCTGGAGCTGGGCGTGAGCTTCCTCGACACCGCCGACATGTACGGGCCGTTCACCAACGAGAAGCTGGTCGGTCGCGCGATCGCCAACCGCCGCGAGCAAGTCGTGCTGGCCACCAAGTTCGGTAATGAGCGCCGCGAGGACGGCAGTTGGGTGGGGATCAACGGCAAGCCCGAGTACGTGCGCTCCGCCTGCGAAGCGTCGCTGAAGCGCCTCGGCGTCGAGCACATCGACCTCTACTACCAGCACCGCGTCGATAAGACCGTCCCGATCGAGGACACCGTCGGGGCGATGGCTGAACTGGTGGCGGAGGGCAAGGTGCGTTACCTGGGGCTATCCGAGGCTTCGCCGCAGACGATCCGCCGTGCCCACGCGGTGCACCCGATCACGGCGCTTCAAAGCGAGTACTCGCTGTGGTCGCGCGACCCCGAGCAGGCGATCCTGCCAGCCCTGCGCGAGCTTGGAATCGGCTTCGTCGCCTACTCGCCGCTCGGGCGCGGCTTCCTCTCGGGCAAGTACAAGCAGCCCGAGGACTTGCCCGAGGACGACTTCCGTCGCCACCACCCCCGCTTCCAGGGCGAGAATTTCCAGCAGAACCTGAGGCTGGTTGAGCGAATCGAGCAGATCGCGGTCGAGAAGCAGGTGAGCGCTGGACAGCTGGCGCTGGCATGGGTACTAGCCCAGGGCGATGACATCGTGCCAATCCCGGGCACCAAGCGCCGTTCCTACCTGCAGGAGAATGTCGCGGCCGGTGAGATCGTGCTCAGCGAGGACGATCTGGCACGGATAGACGAGGCGGCGCCGGCGGGTGCTACCGCCGGGCAGCGCTACGCGAATATGTCGACGATCGACGTGTGAGCGTCAGCTGCTGGGGTGCGACTGCGCCCAACGCGCGATCTGGCCAGAGCCGGAGATCACCTCGCCGTCGTCGAGCACGAGGATCGGCACGGCGCGCTGGCCGCTGAGATGCTCCACCTCGGCGCGGTCCTTGGCGCGTTTGGGCAGCGTCCACAGCTTCATCGTGCCGCCGTCGACCTTCTTGTGCTCGTACTCGTAACCAGCCCGGTCGAGCGCTTTGGCGGCGCGACCGCATGGGTGAGCGATCGGAGCGGGGAGGTCGCCCATCGACTTGCCGACCTGGCAGGTGTAGAGAACCATGCGCGAAAGCTAGCGCACGCTCGAGGCCGAAGGGCTCATGTGTGGATGGGCGCGTCGCTTTCGCCGAAGAACTCGCGGTCGAGCTTGCCCATCGGCGTGATCGGAGCGGCCGCGTCGAAGTACTCCCCAGCGATCGAGCGCCAGTCGTTGCTCGCGTACAGTTGCCCTAGCACCGCGTAGGTCATCGTCTCCACGCGGGTCAGCATCGCGTAGTCCGGTGGCAACGTCCAGTGGCGTAGGGCGCGCATCTGCTCGCCCGGCGGCGACATGCGATGTTCGCGCCATCTGGTGGCGCGCTCGGGCGTAACCGTGAACGGCTGCTCGCTTCCGTACATCTCCAGCGCGCCGCGCCAGTAGGCTTGGAGTTGCTCGGGTGTTACCGGCGCTGAAGGCTGCACGAAGCCCAGCTCCCGGCATGCCTCCCAGGTGCCGTGCGCGTCACCGTTGATGCACGGGACCCCGATCATCCCCATCGCCTTGGCGCTCTGCTCGTTGAAGCGCTTGACGCAGCCGAAGTCAAGGAAAGTGACGCTGCCGTTCTCGTGGAAGAGGTAATTGCCGGGATGGGGATCGGAATACAGCAACCCGAAGCGAGCGCTCGATCCGTACACGAAGCGCCAGATCGCCTCGCCCCAGCGGTTGCGCAACTCCTGGCCGGCTCCGAGCGCCTGCTCCCAGATCAAGCCCTCGGCCAGCTCTTGGCAAAGCACACCGGTGCCGCTGCGCTCCGGCACCACCTCGGGCACGTGGATGAACGGATGGCCGCGATACAGATCCGCGAACTCGGCCTGGTTTGACAACTCGACGCGGTAGTCGAGCTCCTCGCCGATACGGACGCGCAGCTCGCGCGCAAAGCCGCGCAGATCGAAGCTGATTCGCGGCTCGGGCAGGCAGTTGGCGAGCAGGCCGACGACCGTCGCGAACAGCTTGGTGTTCTTCAGGTCGGCGTCGACCGCGGCGGCGGCGCCCGGGTACTGCAGCTTGACCGCCACGGCGCGACCGTCGTGAAGTTGCGCCGCGTGGACCTGTCCGATCGAAGCGGCGGCCAGGGGCTCCCAATCAAAGCTCGCGAAGGCATCGTCGGCCGCGCCCAGCTCACGCTCGAGCGTCTCGCGCGCGAGCTCTGAGGACATCGGCGGCGCGTCGCTGCGCAGCCG
>DASTPN010000126.1:0-4184 GCA_035719985.1 Solirubrobacteraceae bacterium
CGCCGTCGCGGGCGATGTTGGCCTCGGCGTCGGCGAGCGCTCGCCGCACCCGCTCGGAACCGGCCTTGGCCAGCATCGGAGCGATTCTCGCGTGCGCGTACTGCACGTAGTAGACCGAGTTCTCGCTGGACTGTTCACGCGCCAGGTCGAGGTCGAGGTCGATCGTCGTGTCGTGCGAGCGCGAGAGCAGATACCAGCGAGCCGCGTCGACGCCGATCTCTGAGAGCAGGTCATCGAGCGTGACGAACTCCCCCGCGCGCTTTGACATCTGCGCGCGCTCGCCCCGTCGCACTAGGTGCACCAGCTGCATGATCAACATCTCCAGATGTCCCGGATCGCCGCCAAGCGCCTCGTAGGCTGCCTTCATCCGCGCCATGTAGCCGTGGTGGTCGGCTCCCCATACGTCGATCTGGCGCACAAAGCCGCGCTCGCGCTTGTCCTGGTGGTAGGCGATGTCTGAGGCGAAGTAGGTGTGCTCGCCGCTGGAGCGCACGAGCACGCGATCCTTGTCGTCGCCAAACTCGCTCGTACGCAGCCACAGCGCTCCCTCACTGCGATAGGTGTGCCCGCTCTGCTCGAGCAGAGCAAGCGCGTGATCGACCGGGCTGACCGTCTCACCGTTGGGTCCGTGCAAGTCGGCGCGAGGGACGTGCAAGGTGGTCTCATAAGCCCAGTGATCGAAGCTCTGCACGCGGAAGGCCGCGAGCGATGACTGCATCCGGGCTACCATCGCCTTGACCGCCGCGGCACCCAGTTCGGCGGGCGCAAGCGACGCCGCGCTGGGGACATCGAGCAAGCCCTCCACCTCGGCGACTAGCGCGGGAACATAGTCGCCGCGATAGCCGTCCTCGGGCACCTCCTCGCCACGCGCCAGCGCGGCGATCGACTCGCCGAGCTTGAGCACCTGTGAGCCCGCGTCGTTGACGTAGAACTCGCGTTCGACCTGATGTCCGTGGAAGGAGAGCACGCGCGCCAATGCGTCCCCGTAGGCGGCGTTGCGGGCGTGACCGACGTGCATCGGCCCCGTGGGATTTGCCGAGACGAACTCGATCAGCACCCGCTCGCTTTCGGTCACCTCGCCGCGCCCAAAGTCATCGCCCGCCGCGAGCACGGCGGTCAGCGCAGCGCGATGCCAGTCGTCTGAGAGGAACAGGTTCAGGAAGCCTGGACCGGCGACCTCGAAGCGGTCGATCTGCTCTGCCAATCGCGCCGTGAGCGCCTGCCCCAACTGCTCTGCCACCTCCCGCGGCGGTATGCCGGCCACCGGCGCGAGCAGCAACGCGGCATTGGTGGAGTAGTCGCCGAAGTCGGCCTTCGGCGGGCGCTCCAGAGCGATCGAGCCGCTCGCGCCCTGCCCGCCGGAGAGCTCGCGCGCAGCCTCCAGCACGGCCTCTCGCAGTCTGTTTTCGCTGCTCGTCTGGGTCACGATGGCTGATCTTATGCGCCGTCCCCCGCCCGGGTTGCGATACTTGCGCTGTGAACGATGAGAGCCAAGGCGCCGAGCGCCACATAAACATCCACCTTTCCCCCGAGATCATGGGGGGCGTATACGCCAACTTTGCGAACGTCAGCCACTCCGACTACGAGTTCACGGTGACCTTCGCGCGGGTCGATCACGAGGTCGAGTCCGAGGAGGTTCCCGGCGTCGTCGTCTCGCGCGTGAACATCTCGCCTCGCTTCATGCGCGAGCTGATCGACGCGATGGAGGACAACTACTCGAAGTGGCGCACCCGTGAGGGCATCAAGAACCTGCCCGAGTACGGCGGCGCCGAGGCAGAGGAAGGCGAAGGGGACGAGTAGCGAGCACCGCGCCGCCTGGCGGCGGGCGCGCTCAGAGGGGACGGGTGAAGGTCGGATGAAGGTCGCTGTCGTCTCGGACATCCATTCCAACCTGCAGGCCTTTGAAGCGGTACTGGAAGCGGTCGCGGCCAGCGAGGCTGAGGAGCTGTGGTGCCTCGGCGACATCGTCGGCTACGGCGCCGACCCCGACGCGTGCGTGGAGCTGGCACGTAGGCACGTCGCCGTGTGCCTGGCGGGCAACCACGACATGGCCGTCGCCGGCGAGCTCGAACTCGACGACTTCACGCGCGGAGCCAGCGTCGCCGCCCAGTGGACACGCGAAGTGATCGCTCCGAGCAATCTCGCTTACCTGGCCACCCTTCAGCCAAAGGGCCGCGAGGAGTCGGTTGGGCTCTATCACGCCAGCCCGCGCGACCCGGTGTGGGAGTACGTGCTCTCGGCCCTGCTGGCCGAGCTGTGCATGGACGCGCAATCCGACCGGGTCTGCCTGATCGGTCATTCTCACGTGGCCAGCGCATTCGTGCGAGAAGAGGGCGAGCCGGCCACCGGCGAACCGCGTCGCGAGGGAGTCCAGCTGGACATCTCGAGCAGCGAATGGCTACTCAACCCGGGCAGCGTCGGCCAGCCACGCGACGGCGACCCTCGCGCCGCCTGGCTGCTGTTGGACCTGGACGACCAGCTCGCCTCCTACCATCGAACCGCATACGACATCTCGGGTGCGGCCGGCGCAATCAAGGCCGCCCGCCTGCCAAACTCGCTCGCCGAGCGCCTGGAGTACGGTCAATGAACATCAGCTATTCACGAACAGCCCTATTGCGGTCCTTCAAGGTCGCCGTGGCCGCGCTGCTCGGCGTCAGCGCCGCGCTGCTCGTGGCGTGCGGCACTTCCGGCACCGGGCTGATCCCTGCCGCCAGCGCCGGGCCACTGCAGGCCGACTTCGAAGCGGTCTCCCAAGCGGCCCAGAACGGCAACGGCAACTGTCTGGCGACCGAATCGGCGCTCGGCAAGACCGAGCAGGACTTCCTCGCGCTGCCGAGCACCGTCGACCTCGGGCTGAAGAGACGCCTGCATGAAGGGATCGCCAACCTGCGCAAAGTCGCGCTGGCCATGTGCGCCCAGCCCTCGGCTACCGCCACGACCGCCACCACACAGACGACCACGACGCCCACTACGACGACTCAGACGACGCCGAGCACCACCACGACGACGAACACCACCCCGACGCCGCCAACCACAACGGCGATCACGCCGCCCAGCAACGGCGGCGGCACGCCCGCCCCTGAAGAAAGCGAAGAAAGCCAGGGCAAAGGGAAAGGCAAAGGCGAAGGGGAAGGCAAAAGCGAAAGCAAAGGCGAAGGCAACAGTGGTGGCTCTAACCCCGGTGGCGCGAGCCCGGAAGGCAATCGGTGAGCATTCAAGAGATCGCCAGCCGCTACGAGCTGCGCGAGCGGCTCGGTATCGGCGGCATGTCCCAGGTGCAGCTGGCGTTCGACCGGCGCCTGGAGCGTCGCGTGGCCGTCAAGCTGCTGGCTGAGCATCTGGCCGAGGACCCCACCTTCGTCTCACGCTTCCAGCGCGAGGCCCAGGCGGCGGCGCGACTGATCCATCCCAACATCGTCCAGGTGTTCGACTCGGGCCAGGACGAGCGCACCGGCCAGTACTTCATCGTGATGGAGTACATCGAGGGTCAGTCATGTGCGGAGATCCTGCGCGACGACGGTTGGGTCGAGGTCGACGAGGCGGTGGGGATCGTCGAACAGGCGTGCGAGGGACTTCATTACGCACACCGCCACGGTGTCGTGCATCGCGACGTAAAGCCGGGCAATCTGCTGCGCTCACGCGAGGGTGAGATCAAGCTCGCCGACTTCGGCATCGCCAAGGCCACCGAGCAGTCCTCCATCACCCAGGTCGGCTCGGTGCTCGGCACCGCCGCCTACCTGGCCCCCGAGCAGGCACGTGGCGAGGAAGCAGGACCGCGCGCCGACCTGTACGCGCTCGGTGTGGTCGCCTACCAGCTGATCTCCGGCCGCTTGCCTTATGAAGCGGCGTCACTCACGGAGCTGGCGCTCAAGCAGCAGCAGGAGGAGCCCGCGATGCTCGACATGCTGGTCGCCGCCTGCACGCCCGAGCTTGCCTACGCGATCGCCCGAGCGCTGGCGCTCGACCCGCGCGATCGCTACGAGAACGCACGCGAGATGGGTCGCGCGATCGGCGACGGCGCGCTTGGTATCGCATTGGCAGAGCAGCCACGGCGGATGCGTAGCGCCGCACCCGCGACCGAGGCCACCAGCGTCCTGACCGCCGCGACCCGCGCTCAGCAGCCGGCCGCCAAGCGCGGCCCAGCCGTGGTTCCTCGCCAGCCCCGCCGCGGCCCAGCGCGGGAG
>DASTPN010000127.1:0-3557 GCA_035719985.1 Solirubrobacteraceae bacterium
GTGCAACAACTGTGGCGAGGGCATGCTGACGCCGATCTGACCCGCGCCGCGCCCTATGTGAGAATGGCCGGCGTGAAGGCCACCGCGGAGATTTTGCGCAGCGTTCGCGTCGCGCCGTCGATCCTCTCAGCCGATTTTGCGCGACTCGGCGCGCAGGTGGGGGAGGTGCTCGCGGCCGGGGCCAGGGTAATCCATGTCGACGTGATGGACGGCCATTTCGTGCCCCCGATCACGATCGGGCCGTTGGTGGTGTCGGCATTGCGTGAGCAGGTGCAAAGCGCCGGAGCGGTGCTTGACGTGCATCTGATGATCGAGCGTCCAGAGCGTCAGGTCGCGGAGTTCGTGAAGGCCGGTGCACACTCGATCACCTTCCACGCTGAGGCCACGCCGCATGTCGCCTATGCCGCCTCGCTCGTGCGCGAAGCCGGCGTGTGCGTAGGGGTGGCGCTCAATCCCGCCAGCCCGGTGGGCGACCTGGCGGAGATCTCACACTCGATCGACCTGGCGCTGTGCATGAGCGTGAACCCGGGTTGGGGCGGGCAGTCATTCATCGATCACTCGTTGGACAAGCTGAAGCGCATGCGCCACATCCTTGGAGACGATGTCGCCCTGGAGGTCGACGGTGGCATTGAGCCCGCTAACGCCCGAGCGGTGCGCGGGGCCGGGGCAAACTTGTTTGTGGCGGGCTCGGCTGTGTTCGGTTCGGCCGACCCGGCAGCCGCCTATCGCGCGATAGCCGATGTCGTCGAAGCCGTCTGACCCGTCGGCGCTCCGCCACGCCGATACAGCGCGCTGAGCATCAAAGCCAGCAAACAGGTGGCGCCGAGATAGCCGACCTCGGTGCGCAGCAGTTCTTCTCCGATTAGCGGCAGCAGCATCCAAACGACGAACACGACCGCAGCAACGATCCAGCACAGAGCCGCCGCACGCGCGCGGTTGCGGGCAAGTGCCGCCTGGTTGAGCGCACCGGAGACCAAGTGCATTCCCATGCCAAGGCCGATCAACGCCAGGCCCACGCGACCGTAGGAGAAAGACTGCCCGAACAACGCTTTCATCACCGGCGGCCCGACCGCGAGCAGGCCGATCGCCACCGCTGCGGCGAATACTGCGATCGCCAGCACCGTGATGCGGATCGCGCGGGCAAACGCAGCGTGCCCCTCTGTTGCCTCCAGGCCCGTCAGGTGCGGCAGCAGTGAGGTTTGGATTGCTTGGAAGAGCTGCAGCGGGGCGCGGGCGATCAGCAACACGTTAAAGACGATCCCCGCCAGCGCGGCGTTAGTGGAGGTGATGTCGACCGTCAACACTGCCGCGTTTAGCAACGTCTGCTCTGAGAGCATCACGCCTGAGACGGCAAAGGCAAACCCTGACCCGCGCCGCAGCGAGAGCTCGTCGGCCGCTACGGCCTCCTCCACGCTCTCGGTCCCCGGCCCTGCCAGCGCAGCGTCGAGCTCCTCCATCTCCGGCGCTCCGCTCGGTTCGCGCATACGCCGGGCGAACACCGCCGGTACCACCATCAGCGAGACGAACGGCGCCGCGGCGATGCCGAGTGCGACGGCGGTCTGACCGCTGGTGATGCCGAGCGCAACCGCGAGCGCAAAGCACAACCGCGAGACCGACTCCATCAGTACCAGGCCGCCGAACAGCCCGAAGTATTCGTGTCCGGCCAGCCAGCCGCGTGCGAAGTAGCTTGCGGCGTAGGCGAGTGTCCCCACGACCAGCACCCAGTACAGCGCCGAGTAGTGGCCGAAAACGTCGTCGATCAGAACTTCTCGCAGCGCAAGCGCCACGATCAGGAAGGCGAGCGCGAATGATGCTTGGATCGCGATCGGAACACGCACTGAATGCTGGGCGTGTCCGCGTGCACGACGGTCGGCGATCGTGCGCGAGAGCAACTGTTCGATCGGCCGATAGATCACCGAGATGATCACGAACATGATCGACCAGAGCAGGTCCAGCCGCTTCGCGTCGACTTCGCCGAGCACGTGGCTGGCGATCGAGAAGTAAGCGAAGGTCAGTACGCCCGTTGAAGCGATTCCGATTGACAGCAGTCGCGCCCCGCTGCCATATGAGCGCTCCTCCGTCTGTGGCTCGCGAGCGTGGTCGGCGCTCGTCGTGGCCGTGTGCTTAGCCGACCCGGACAAGCAGCATCGTCCACGGGAACGGCGAGCGAGCCTGGACGACTTTCCCGTGGCGCTCCAGCATTCCTACGAACGAGCGCTTGGACCAGTGGTTCAGGTGTCCCGGCGTGTTGCCGAGATCGCTCAAGTAAGCGCCGCGCGCCATGTTAAGCATCCGCCACATCGGCTCACGGGGTACCGAGACCAGTAGATGGCCGGACGCGCAACGCGCCATCTCCGCCACTGTGTGCTCAGGGTCAGGCAGGTGCTCGAGCACCTCGATCGCGCTGGCAAGCTCGAACTCGCCGTCGGCGAACGGCAGGTTCTCGGCCTTCATCACCCGGTACTCGAGGTTGGGCGCCTGGCGCTCCTGCCAGCCAGCCTGGATCGAGTCCTCCTCCAGGTCGATGCCCACCACGCGCGCGGCCGGCAGGCGCTGCGCCCACTTGTGCACGAGCACCCCCTCACCGCAACCGACGTCCAGCAAGCTCTGCGGTGAGGCGGCCGCGAGCAGATCGTCGAGCGTGCGCTCAAAACCGGCCATCATCCGCATGACCAGTGGGTTGCTCGAGCCGTACTTGTCGTATGTGTTGCCAGTGACGATGCCGTCGTCTGAGACCGTGACGCCTGGGCTCATACCCGTAGCGTCTCTCGTTCAGGGGTCTGCGAACCCTGGGCCGATTCGTAGTGGGAGGGCTCGACGCCGAGTTGCAGCTCAATACGCCGCACGCGTTCGAATGTCTTCTGGGTCATCACCCGCTGGGCGGCCAGCAGGTCGCCGATTACGCCGAGCGCCCACAGCACGACAGCGGCTATGAACAGCACCGCGCCGAGAATCAGCGACTGCACATGGCCCTTGCCGTTTCCTTCGACGTAGGCGACGGCGAAGCGCACCCACACCGCCACCGCCACCAGACCGATCACCGCAGCCAGGCTCCAGAACACTCGCAACGGCTCGTACTGGGCATAGATGCGAAAGATCGAGATCGAGTTGCGGCGCACGTACGCCCCCATCGAAGGGAACAGCCGCGACTCGCGTGTCTTGGGGTTGGTTCTGACGGGCACGTGCTCGATCGCAACCAGCTGCTTGCCAGCCTGGATGATTGTCTCCAAGGTGTAGGTGAATTTCGAGACGACCAGCAGCTGGATGGCGGCCTCACGGTTGTAGGCCCTAAAGCCGGAGGTGGTGTCGGGCACGCGCGTGGAGGATGCCTGTCTGACGACCCAAGATCCGAAGCGCTGTAGACGCTTCTTCAACCACGAGAAATGCTCGATGTTGCTGACCTCGCGATCGCCGATCACCATGTCGGCACGACCCTCGAGGATCGGACGCACGAGCTTTGCGATGTCGCCCCCGTGATATTGGTTATCGGCGTCGGTGTTGACGATCACCTCCGCCCCAAGCTTCAAGCAGGCATCGAGGCCGGCCTGGAAGCCCGC
>DASTPN010000128.1:0-5044 GCA_035719985.1 Solirubrobacteraceae bacterium
GATCTGCGCGTAGCGGCGAGCGTGCCCGGCGGCGGGCACCACGCCGGTCAGCTCGTCCACGGTCGCGGGTCCGCCGACCTCTTCGAGCTTGCCGCTTTGGCGCAGCCGGTCGGTGACGGTGAGCACGTCGACCGGCTCGGACTCGTTGTAGAGGCCGAGCATCGCGTCGTAGATCAGTCCGTGGCGGTCACGGTAGAAGTCCTCGGCGCGCAGGCCCTCTTCGATCACCAGCGCATACAGCGAGCGGTCAGAAAGCAGGATCGCGCCAAGCACCGACTGCTCGGCCTCCAGGTTGTGGGGCGGCGCGATCGCGCCCGCCGGCGTACCGGCGCCGTTGGTTGCCGCTGCTGTGCTCATAGCTCTGGCGAGTCTAGGGCCGGGGAGATCGTCGGTCGCCGGCCGAACCCGCAATTGGGAGGGAAATCATTGCCACCTGGCATAGCGAACATATGTTCGCACAGCCACACGACCTCTCCACCCGGAGACGTCTTAGCTCTGCGCGACAACCATGGTCTTCACGGTGGCGGTCACTCCCTCTACGACCTCCACTACGACCATGTACGTGCCGATGTTCTTGATCGGCTCAGGCAGGTGCACGTTGTTCTTGTCGGTGCGCAGACCGCGGGCATCTCTGATCGCGCTGGCAATGTCTTGGGCGGTAACAGAGCCGAACAGGCGCCCGTCAGCGCCCGCCTGCTGGGCGATCGTGATCACCGTCTTGTTCAGCAGCGCGGCGTTGTCGCTAGCTTTGGCGGCGTATTCGCGCTCGGCGCGCTCGACGGCCTCTTGGCGTCGGCGGACGACTTCGATCGCGCCGCGAGTCGCCGGCTGAGCGAGCTTGCGCGGGATCAGGAAGTTGCGCAGGTAGCCCTTAGAGACCTCGACGACCTTGCCTTGCTCGCCGAGCTGGTCGACGTCCTTGAGCAGTATCGCTTCGGGCATCGTCTCGCTCCTAACGATCGCGATCGCGATCGCCGCGATCGCGACGCGGATGGTCGTCGCGGCCACCCTCGTTCACGTAGGGCAGCAGCGCCAGCTCGCGAGCGCGCTTGACCGCCCGTGCGATCTGGCCCTGGTGGCGTCGGCAGGCTCCAGTGATCCGCCGCGAGCGGATCTTGCCCTTCTCGGAGATGAACTTGCGCAGTGTCGGTACGTCCTTGTAGTCGACCTGCTCGATCTTGTCACGACAGTACGGGCAGGGCTTGCGCCGGCTGCTGCCGCCAGTCCCCTTCTTATCCCGCCGCCGTACAGGCTTGCCGCGACCGCGCTTTGCCACTTCAGTGCCCTTCTCTTTTTGAAACTAGAACGGAATATCCTCGTCGCCGGCGCCACCGCCGGCGACCGGTGCGGGCTGGAAGTCGCGGTCGTCGACCGGGACGTCTCCACCCTGCTGCGCCCCTCCGCCGCTGAATCCTCCGCCTCCGGAGGGGTCCTCACGCGAGCCCAGGAACTGCACCGAGTCGGCAATGATATCGATTGCGCTGCGTTTGGTGCCGTCCTGTGCGTCCCACTCGTGCCACTCCAGCCGGCCATCGATCGCCACCGGTCGTCCCTTGGCCAGGTAGCGGGCCGCGTTCTCGCCCTGGGCGCCCCACACCGTGACGTTGAAAAAGTTGGGCTTGTCCTCCCATTCGCCAGTGCTGCCGTTCTTGCGCCGCGTATTGCAGGCGATCCCCAGCTTGCAGACCGACATGCCGCTCGGCAATGAGCGCAGCTCTGGGTCTCTGGTCAGGTTGCCGGTCATCACGACCCGGTTGATGTTGGTGGCGGCCACGGCTGTTCCTTTCGGATGGTCTCGACTCTTGCTCAGAAGCTACAGCTAAGGACGGCTAAGCGCCGCGACGCGGCCGCGGTGAGGTACGAAAAACCTCGTCCCAGTACGGGGCGCTGATGCCAAAGCCCTTGGTGTCGTCCTGGAAGTGGTGGCGCATGTGGCGCTCTCGCAACATCCGGCCCAGGCGTGTGCGCGGGGTGAAGTGATGGACGTAGTAATGCAGCATGTCGTAGGCCAGATAACCTGCAAAGAAGCCGGCAGCCACCCCGGGGGCATAGCGTTTGCCGAGCACGGCGAACAAGAGGGCGAACACAACCGCGCCGAGAGGGATGCTCACTGCCGGTGGCATCACCAGGCGTAGCGGGTCGTTTGGGTGCTCGTGGTGGACGCCGTGGATGATCCAGTGCATCCGCGCTCCGATCCCGTCCTCTGGCTCGAAATGGAATACGAGTCGGTGCAACCAGTACTCGAACAGTGTCCACGAGCCGTAACCCAGCGCCATCAACACGATCAGTCCGAGTATGCCGACGAAGCTGAGCTCCCAGGCCGCAAAGGCGACGATTGCGGGAGCGAACACGAGGATCGGCACGCTTGGGTGCACACGCGAGAGGGCGTCAAGCAGGCGCGACTCGAACATCGGCGGTGACGCGCGTAGCACGTCGGTGCGGCGTATGGACGGCCCGTCTCCAACGGGGCGCTCGCTCATGCCGATGCCCCGAAAGTCTCTGTCCTCAGCGACCGCACACGCTGAGTGTATTACGCGGCTGCGTGCTCCTCAGCGTGCGCACGCTCGTCCTCTTCCTGCGCTGGCGAGCTCTCACCGCGGCCGCTCGTAGATGGCGGCGCGCTGCTGGAGCGGTCTGACTTCAGGTCGGGCGCCTCGGGCGTGCCCGGCTTGAGCTTGTTGATGCGGAAGCGGACTACCCCGTCGGTGATGTGCAGCACGCGGTTTAGCTCAGCGATCAGGCTTGTTTGGCCGGCATGGAATTGCAGCAGGTGATACTCGGCGGTGGCGCGATGGTCGATCGGGTATGCAAGTGCCCGCTCACCCCACTCGTCATGACGAGTCAGCACACCCTGTGCCTCGATTACCGCCTTCGTGTCGGACACGATCTTGGCGCGAGCTGGCTCCTCGGCCTGAGGGTCGAGCAAGAGTACGAGGTCGTATGTGGTTGCAGGCAGGGTCATATTTGTGCGCTCACGGCGCGGCGGCGGATGATAACAGCGCTTGGATTCGGCTGAGCGGCGCTTAGTAGGGAGGTGCGGCGGCCCGCTTGGCGCGGATGTCGGCCAGTTGCTCGTCGATCCAGTCGCCGGGATCGCGCGAGGTGACGATCTCTGCCAGGCCCCGCGCTCTGCGGGCCCGCTCGGCGCCCGGCATGTCCAGGGCGGCGTGGATCGAGTCGGCCAGCTCCTGGATGTCGAACGGGTTTACCGACAAGGCGTACTCACCTAGCTCCTCGTGGGCGCCGGTGTTCTCCGAGAGGATCGAGACGCCGTCGCGCTCGTTGATGATTGGGCCCTCCTTGGCGACCAAGTTCATGCCGTCGAACATGGCGTTGACGAGTAGCACGTCGTAGTGCTTGTAGGCGGCCATCGCCTCCTCCAGGTCGTCGCGAAGCTTCAGTTGGATCGGCATCCAGTCGGGGGTGCCGTGGCGGTGGTTGACGACGGCCACGAGCGCCTCGATCCGTTCCAGGTACTCCGCATACTCGGGGACGTCGGTTCGCGAGGGCATCAACTGTGCGACGAAGGTGACGCGCTCGCGAAACTCGGGGTGCTGCTCGAGGAACAGATCGAACGCCGAGAAGCCGCGCAAGACGTTCTTGCTCAAGTCGGCGCGATCGACGCGCAGGATCAGGAAGTCACGGCGGCGGCGCAGCAGCTCGCGCTCGAACTGCGTGACGCGCTCGCTGGCGGCCACGCGTCGCGCGGCAGCGTGGTCGATCGGCAGCGGATAGGTGCGCACCCATACCGACCGACCCTCGTAGCGGACTAGACCCTGCTCGAAGTCGACTTCCAAGTCCATCAGGTCGCGGCAGCACTGCAGGAAGTTGCGGCTGTAGGAGCGGGTGTGAAAGCCGATGATGTCGTTGGCGAGCAGACCGCAGTAGATCTCGTGGCGGATGCGTGTTGGCAGCACCCGCCAGGAGTCCGACTGTGTCCAAGGGATGTGGATGAAGTGGTGCAGGAACACGTCCGGGCGCGCTCGGCGGACCAGGTCGGGGAGCGTGTAGAGGTGGTAGTCGTGCACCATCACCACCGGCTCGTCCAGCTCGGCTATCTCCTCGACCACCGCGCGCGCCAGATCCTCGTTGACGGTGTTGTAGCCGAACTCGAACGCCTCGATCTCGTGGCGGCGGATATCGGGGGCGTTGGAAAGGTCCCACAGATAGTGCTGGATGAACCACAGCATCGGATTGGCGAACACGTTGTAGAAGCGGTCGTAGGCCTCGGGATCGCTTGCCACCAGGCGCACCATGTACTCGACGCCGGCTGGAGAGCGCACGGCAAACGGACGGCCTCCGTTCTCGCGGGCGACCGCCGCGTCGTGCTCGTTCATGGCCGAGGCGACCCAGACGGCGTCGCGGTGGGAGGCAAGGCCCGTCAATGCCGTCACCAGGCCCCCGGAGCCACGCTGCACATCGCCGTCTGCGCCGAAGGTCACGGGACCTCTGTTGCTGACCAGCACCAGCGGGCTTCGCTGTGCCGGATCGGTGCTCATGACTCGGCTAGGGCCGTGAATATACGCAAGTAGTCGCGCAGGTAGCGAGGGGTGAGGAAGTGTTGGCGCACGTGCTCCTTGCCACGCCGGCCAAGCGACTTGCCGAGCCCGGGGTCCGCCAGCAGCTCGAGCGCGCGGCTGGCGCACTGCTCGACCGTCTCGACCAGGAAGCCCGTGACCTCGTCCTCGACCTGGAGGGGGATCCCGCCGACGTTGCCGCCGATGAACGGGCGCGCCTTCCAGATCGCCTCGCTCACGGTCAGCCCGAAACCCTCGCGCGTGGACTTCTGCACGACCACGTCGGCATGCGATTGGAAGGCATTGACCTCGATCGCGCCGACGTTGTTGAAGTTGTTGAGGATGTGCACGTCGGGATCGCCGGCGGCGTGCGCGATCGTCGCGTTGAAGAAGTCCCAGCCCTCCGGGTCGTCGCTGGCCATAGAGCCAACCAGCGCCAGTTGAACGTCGGGCACTTGCTGCTTGACGATGCGGTAGGCGTCGATCACCCCGAGTGGGTCCTTCCACGGGTCGAAGCGCGACACCTG
>DASTPN010000129.1:0-2996 GCA_035719985.1 Solirubrobacteraceae bacterium
GCCAAGCTGGCGATCAACCCGAACACGGTGTTGAAGGCCTACCGCGAACTCGATCGTGAGGGGCTCGTGGAGGCGCGGCGTGGCCAGGGCACCTTCCTCTCCCAGTCGTTGAAACCGGCCGCGCCCTCCGACCACGCGGCCCTGCAAAAGGCGTTGCTCGAGTGGGTGGAGCGGGCGCGCAAGGCGGGCTTCGACGAAGAGGGCATCGCAGCGCTGGTTGCGGCGGCGGTTCGTTCTGCTTTTTTTGAGGAGGAAGCGGCATGAGCAAGATCCCTGCTTTGCAGGCAGACGAGCTGGGTAAGCGGTACGGCTCACATTGGGCGCTTCGGGACTGCACGCTCGAGGTTCCGGCTGGGTCGGTGACGGCGCTCGTCGGCCCGAACGGGGCCGGGAAAACGACGCTGCTTCACCTGGCGATTGGACTGTCCAAGCCGACCGCCGGCGATGTGCGTGTGCTCGGCTGGTCCGCACGCGAGCAGCCGCTGCTGGTGCTGCCGCGGATCGGGTTCGTGGCCCAGGAGCATCCGCTCTACCGCGGCTTCTCGTTGGCGGAGATGCTGAAGCTGGGGCGCAAGCTGAACCCGCGCTGGGACGATGAATTGGCCCTGGCCCGTCTCGATTCGCTCGGCCTGGCATTGAAACAGCGTGTCGGCAACCTCTCCGGTGGTCAGCAGGCCCAGCTGGCGCTGACGCTTGCGCTCGCCAAGCGCCCGGAGTTGCTGCTCCTCGACGAGCCGGTGGCGTCACTCGATCCGCTTGCCCGCCGCGAGTTTCTGCAGTCGCTGATGGAGGCCGTCGCTGATGGCGGCTTGACGGTGCTGCTCTCCTCGCACATCGTCGCCGACCTGGAACGCGTCTGCGATTACTTGGTGATCCTCGCCGATGCGCGGCTGCGGCTCGCTGGTCGGATCGACGAGATAGTGGCCTCGCACAGGCTGCTGACTGGAGCACGGAGTGATTCAGCGGCTGTCGGGCGCGTGCACGCGGTGATTCGAGAGAGCCACACGGAGCGGCAGACGACGTTGCTCGTGCGCGCCAACGGCCACGTCTACGACTCCCGCTGGCAAATCGACGAGGTGGGGCTCGAAGACGTCGTCCTTGCCTACCTCGAACAGCCCTCCACCGGCCGCAACGGCGCGAGGCTCATTCGAGAGGGGGTCCCGTCGTGACCTGGCTCGCTTGGAGACAACAGCGCACCGAGATGCTCGTCGCGGCGCTCGTGCTCGGCCTGCTCGCCGCTTTGCTCGTTCCTACCGGCCTGCACATGGACTCCGTCTACGCCCACGATCATCTGGCCGCCTGCGTGACACAGCCGAAGGGCAACTGCGGAATCGCGATCAACTCCTTCGACCACCGCTTCGAGCATCTGGGCGGGCTGCTCGCCTGGCTGAACCTCGTTCCCGGGCTACTCGGGATCTTGCTCGCTGCCCCGTTCGTGCTCGAGCTCGAGCACGGCACCTTCCGCCTCGCCTGGACGCAAAGTCTTACCCGCCGGCGTTGGCTGAGCACCAAGCTCGCGCTGATCGGATTTGGCGCCCTCGCCGCCGCGCTCGGGATGACGGTGCTCATGACCTGGTGGCGGGCTCCACTCGACCACCTGCACGGGCGAATGGCGCAGAACGTCTTCGACTTCGAGGGTGTCGTCCCGTTTGCCTACATCGTGTTCGCGGTCGCGCTCGTGATCGCGATCGGAGTGGTTCTGCGCCGCACGGTGCTCGCGATCGGCCTCGCCTCTATCGGTTACCTCGCGCTCCGGCTCAGCGTCCAGACCTGGATTCGCCAGAACTATGTCGCTCCCGTTCGACGGGTATGGCCGGTAGGCCAACCGGGCCCCGGCCACCTCGACACAGCCTGGAATCTGCAGAGCGGCTCGAGCGATCGCTACGGCCACCCGCTTGCCAACGCCGACACGATCTTCGCCACCTGCGCCCGCGGACCCACGCGGCTCGACAGCGCGTGCGCGCGCGCCCACGGCATCTACAACCTCGCCGTCTTCCAGCCCGCCAGCCGGTTCTGGCTCTTCCAAGGCATCGAAACCGCGATCTTCGGCGGCCTCGCCCTGATCCTCCTCGCGATCGCCGTCTGGTGGACACAGAAACGGGTCAGCTAGACGTCCACCGCCAACCGTTGCCGAGCGATCGAGCGCGCTTAGCGGCTGCCCGTGAGCTTCAGGAGCGGTGCACGCCCATGGTGATCTTGCCCACGTAGCCGCCCGCGCTTCGGCGGCGAATGCTCAGCATCGATTTGCGGCCGCCGTTGACGAAGATCGAGTCGTTCGCGTTCCGGGTCGTGCGGTTCGGCCGCTTGCTGTACGGCACGTTGCGGTAGACGCGGTCGGTCAGCGCGTCCGAAAAGAACAGCTGACCCGTGTGGACGACCTTGCCGCGGACGTGGACCTTGACGTGAATGTGGACGGTGCGGCCCTGATACCAGCCCGGATAGACGGTGCGGAAGGTCGCGATCCCGTGCGCATCGGTCCTCTGGATCCCGCGCATGAACGTGCGACTGCGGCTGCCCGCGCCAAAGCCGGAGTAGTTGCCGGCGGCGTCCGCGTGCCAGATGTCGACCGCCGCGCCGGTGATCGGCTTGCAGGTCGAGGCATCGACGACCACGAGTGGGAGGATGAGCGTCGTTCCGGGATGTCCGTCGGTGATGTTGCGCCGGAGCTTCTCGTTCGGGATGTAGTACGGACCCGCGGTCAGCTCGGGTGTCAGCACGCAGGTGACGGCGCCGGACTCGACCGCAGCCGGGCCGCCGCCTTCGGCGTCTTCGGCCTTCCAGGCTCCCGCCCCGAAGCTTGCCGCTGCGAGGCCGGCGAGCCGGAGGATCGAGCGGCGGCTGAGACGCTCCTCGTTCACGCCGCCGAGCGTATCGCCGCTGCTTGAGAAACGGATAAGGAATTCGGCCGCTCTTGCAAGTCGTCGCCGCTGCCGATAGAGGCTCTCGTGAGCACCTCGTCCGCACTGCTGTTGCTCGTCCTCGTCACTGTGCTCATC
>DASTPN010000130.1:0-5047 GCA_035719985.1 Solirubrobacteraceae bacterium
CACGCGGCATCTTCAGGGTGCACCAGTTCGACAAGGTGGAGATGTTCAGCTTCGTCGAGCCTGAGGATTCGATCGCCGAGCACGAGCGCATCCTCGCGATCGAGGAGGAGATCCTCACCGAGCTTGAGCTTCCCTATCGAGTGGTCAACATAGCCGTGAGCGATCTTGGCAACTCAGCCGCGAAGAAGTACGACTGCGAGGCGTGGCTGCCGAGCCAGGGGCGCTATCGAGAGCTGACGTCGTGCTCGAACACGACCGACTACCAAGCACGGCGCCTGAACATCAGGATGCGCCGCGACAGGCACACCGAGACGCTGCACACGCTCAACGGCACCGCCGTGGCGGTTGGGCGCACGATTATCGCCCTGCTTGAGAACGGGCAGCGCGAGGATGGCACCGTCGCGCTGCCTGGCGCTCTCACTATCTACGGCGCTCCCGCTGTGCTTGGCGCCTGAGCCGCCTGCTTAGGCAAGCCCAGATTCCTGGATCAAGCGGGCCGCCGGCTGGTCGTTACCCAGCTTGACCGGGCTCAGCGTGGCAGGCGCGATCGAGCTGAGCGCGGGGAGGGCGCTGTTTGGCTCGACTCCCGGCCGGAGCGGATATTCGTAATCGTCACCGTGGGAGATGATCTCCTGTGCCGTCTTGCTCACGAGGAACTCGAGAAACCTCTGGGCATTACTCGAGTGGGTGCTGGCGGTCAGCGCGGCGGCGCCGGAGACGTTCTCGATCGATCCCACGTCGCGACCCGGGAAGTAGTAGACCGCGCTGTGCATGGCTGAGGCCCCGACCTCGAGCCGCAGGCGAAACCAGTAGTAGTTGTTGATGATCCCGCTCGCCACGTCGCCGCGGTTGACTGCCGCGACCACGGCCTCGTCGGATTGGTAGAGCTGCCCGTTGCGCTTCAGCCCGGCAAGCCAGTCGGTCGCGGCTTTTTCGCCGTAGGTTGCGATAACGGCTCCTACGAGCGGTGCGAAGTCCGAGTCGGTTGGGGCGAGCCCGATTCGGCCCTTCCACTTGGGCTGAGCCAGTTCGAGGATGGAGGTGGGAAGCTCGGAGGCAGAAATCAGTTTCGGGTTGTAGGCCAGCGCGCTGATCCGTCGTGCCACGCCCACCCAGTTGCCCGTCGGCGCGTTGTATCGGCTAGGGACCTGATTGAGCGTCGAGGCGTCCACCTTTGCCAGCAGCCCATGCTCGTCGAGCGTCACGAGCTCGGGAGAGTTCTCGGTGAGATAGACGTCGGCCGAAGAGTTCTTGCCTTCTTGCAGGAGCTGATCGGCCAACACGATCCCGTCGTTGGTCCGGACCCGCACGTCGATCCCGGTCTGTTTCTCGAATGCGCTGATGAGCGCGTTCGTCAGCTGTGGGTGCTGGCCGTTGTAGAGCAGGATCGAGTTCTTCGAGCCGCTGCCTGCGCATCCAGCCATCAGACACGACAGTGCGATCGTGGCGAGTAGGGCACTCCGCAGCCCCCGAGGACGGTTCATTCCTCTCCCTTTCCAATGGTTCGTGTCGACTTGGCTACCTCGCCGTTCAGGACGGTCTCGGCACGCGACCTTTGTCGCGGATACACAACGACCGGACCGTGCACCGCGAGCGCCACCAGTTCACCGGCCACGGGAATGCTCCGGGCGAATGTCTTGGACCTGACGATCGCGCTTGGATCTGACTCCAACGCAAGTCGTATGACCGTGTCAGGCCCGTAGTACGTGTGATCGATCACCCTTGCCAGCACCACTCCGTCCTCAGCGGCAGGCTCTTTCGTGAGCTCGATCTGCTCCGGGCGGATCATCACCTCGACCTCTCTCTCGAGTACCGGCTCGCGAACATTGAGATCCCCGAGCGCACAGGTAACCCGGCCAGAGCTGGCATGACCGGCCAAAAGCACGGCTTCCCCTACGAACCGCGCGACCCCGAAATCCACCGGCTGCCGGTACAAGGCGGTCGGGGTCGCGTGCTGTACGAGCAGGCCTTCGCGCAGCACCGCCACCTCTCTGCCCATCGAAAGGGCCTCGGCCTGATCGTGGGTGACAAGCACTGCGGTGGCTCCCTCCTGGGCGAGGGCGTGCATGACCGCTTCGCGTGTGTCTGCCCGCAACGCCGCGTCCAGTCCGGAGAAGGGCTCGTCCAGAAGCACCAGCCGCGGACGCGGCGCCAGCGCGCGTGCCAGCGCGACACGACGTTGCTCCCCGCCGGAGAGCTCCTGAGGGGGTCGCGCGCCATAGCTGTCGTCCAACCCGACCAACTGGAGCGTCTCGGCTACGCGCATGCGCTGTTTGCGCTCTGAGCGAGCAAGGCCGAAACCGATGTTCTGGGCAACCGTGATGTGGGGGAACAGGGCACCTTCCTGGGCGACGTATCCGATCGAACGCTTGTCGGTTCTGACGTTCAGGCGCCTGCCGTCGGCCACCAACGACCCACCGACGACGATCGTGCCGGCGTCGGCCTCCACCAGTCCCATGATGACCCTGAGCATTGTCGTCTTGCCGCTGCCCGAGGCCCCCAGGACCGCCGTGAGGGTCCCCTCAAGGACGACCAGGTCCAGGCCACGCAGCACAGCCCGCGTTCCGTAGGACTTCGCAACTCCTTCGCAGCGCAGCTCAGCCATGTTTCATTCGCGATCTGCGCTTGGAGGTCCTGGTTCGGCCAAAGCGGCTCATCAGTACATAGGTCGAGATCAACGACAATGCGATCAGCACGGCCGCGAACGGTGCCGCGGCGGCGAAGGCCGTCGTCGAGCTGTTTGCCGCGAATTCGGTCCCGAGCGTGTACAGGTCGGGTGGGAGTAGCACCGGCGTCGTCGAGATGTCGCCGAGGACAAAGGCGAACACGAGCACTCCCGCGGCTGCCAGCCCGGGTCGTGCCAGTGGCATCGTCACACGCCACAGTGTCTTCAGCGGACCCGCACCGAGCGAGCGGGCAGAATCCTCGAGAGCTGGCTCGATCTGCCCGAGCGTGGCGCGCATCGCAACGACGGCAAACGGCACGAACAGGATCGCGTTGGCGAGCACCAGCAAGGCGATCCCGCCCGAGAGGAAGTGTGCATAGTGACTTGCCGCGTAAGCCAGCGCTATCGCAGCGACCAGATCGGGAAGCGCGAAGGACAGGTAAGTCGCGCGCTCGATGATGGTGGCCACGCGCCCTCGGTAGCGGACGGCAAGCATCGCGACTGGAAAGGAGAGGACCAAGGCGAGGATCGCCGAGCCGATGCCCAGGCCGACGGATGTCAGCGTGGCGGGCCACAGGTAATGGATGTTTTCGGAGGCGATTTCATAGCCTTCGTGGCTGCTCTGCGTGAACCAATAGACGAGCATGCCGATCGGGATGCCCAAGCCGATCGCCACGACGAGCGCCAAGGCGCAAAGCACGAGCGGCATCGCCCAGCCCAGGGGGTAGTTGATCGGCTCTCTACTGGTGCCGGGCCCGAGGCGGGAATAGTTGGCATGGCCCCGCAGCCATGCCTCGCCGAACAGCAGAACCACACACAGCGTGATCGACAGCAGCGACAGAGCGGCGGCGCCAGACGCGCTGAAGCTCAGCTGATACTGGGAATAGACGTCGACCGCGAAAGTCTGAAATTTGAGGCCGACGAAGGCATCGAACTCGACCAGCGTGTCCAGCAACACCAGCAGCAGGCCTCCCAGTAGAGCCGGCCGAAGCTGAGGGAGCACCACCCGAAAGAACGTTTGGCGCCCGTTCAAGCCCAGCGAGCGGGCACTCTCCTCCAGGGCCGGATCCATGCCGCGCAGCGATACCGCTACCAACAGAAACACAATCGGGTAATAGGAGAAGGCAATCACGCCGGCCGCTCCGAGCAGTCCTTGCAGCGAGGTGCTCAGTTCGGCCCAGGCGTAGCTCGTGACGAACAGGGGCACTGTCAGCGGCGCGACCAGAAGCAGTGTCCACAGCTTGCGGAAGGGCAGGCGCGTACGCTCCACAAACCATGCGCAAGTCAGACCAAGCAAGCCACAGACAGGGGTTGCGATTACGGCGACGAGGACCGTGTGGGACAGCAGTTCTCGACTTGAGGTCGCTTTGATCGCGTGTATGACGGCCGAGAGCCCGCCTTGCAGCGCTTGAACGACCGTGACGATCACAGGCAGGACGACGATGACCGCGGCAAGCACGCTCAGGAGCAGCAGGCCGAGAGGGATACCCGAACGCGTGCGTCTGTATGGGAATGGGTGAGCGCTCATGATCGGATGCCGTAAGTTAGGACTCTCCCAGGAACCAAAACGGCGGGAGTCGGCAAGTCTACAGTTAGGGCCACCTAATTAGGGTCCCCTAAGTCCTGCTTGGTCGCGATCTGGCGTCTAGTACCTGCTGCCGAGCAGCTGGATGTGATCGGCCTCCGCCGGGCCCGGGAAAGGTCGAATCAGGCCGAATTTGGCAAGGATCGACTGCGGCACGCCTTCAACACCCGGCGTGTCTGACGCTTCGCCGCGGGTGTGCGGATCGTCGGCAAAACCTCCCACCTCGACCGAGTGCTGAGGGCTGCGATAGCCGGAGATCCCGATCAAATGCAGGTGCAGCGCCTTGCCGAGCGTGTTCAGGCGTGCGACGAGTATCGGCTCCTCACCGACGCTGTAGTTGGTGCCCGGTGCCTGGAAGAAGCCGAATTCGCCGGAAGGGCTTCCGCCGGAGACGGGGAAGCCCGTTGCAAAAGACTGCTGCTGTGAGCTGAACTCGCTGATCTGCAGTCGGGAGAGTTCTTTTTCAAGGGAAGACCGATGCGAGCGCAGTTCGCCCAGCTCGGCGCTCTTGCGGTTGCGGGCGTTGATGTATGCGAGCTGGTGGTCGATCAGAGCCAGGTGCAGACGCGCAACCTCGTCGCGCTGAGTCAGCACCGCGGTTGTCTCGCGCTGATGGCTGGCGGTGAGCACAGCCAGCCGCTGAGTTTCCTTGGCAACCGCCGCGCGTGTCTGGATGACATCGTTGGTTGCTGTGGCGTTCTGTTGGCCGATCGCACGCTCCTCGTCGACGCGCTCGATCAAGTCGCCGAAGCCGTGCGCCTCGAGGATCACTGTGACGATGTTCGGCGGCGGCGACT
>DASTPN010000131.1:0-8051 GCA_035719985.1 Solirubrobacteraceae bacterium
CGGGACGCACTTACGGCAAGGATTTCGCCACCGATCGTGCACTGCGCATCCTCGCGGACCATTCGCGCGCGATGAGCTTCCTGGTCGCCGACGGCGTCGTTCCCTCAAACGAGGAGCGCGGCTACGTCCTGCGCCGGGTGATGCGCCGCGCGATCCAACAGGCACGGGCGCTCGAGATGGAGCCGGGCTTCCTGCTGCGCTACGCCGATGTCGTGCGCGAGCTGATGGCCGGCAGCTACCCGGAATTGGTCGAGCAGCGCGAGTCGGTGCAGAAGTGGCTTGCCTCCGAGGAGGAGAGCTTTGGCCGCACGCTCGAGCAGGGCCTGAGCGCCTTGCGCTTTCACATCGATCATGCCCGCGAGAAGGGTCACGACACGATCCAGGCGCAAGACGCCTTTCGCCTACACGACACGTTCGGCTTCCCGTTTGAGCTCACGCGCGAACTGCTCGACGAGGAGGGACTGTCCGTCGATGACGCCGAGTTCGACGTGCTGATGGAGCAGCAGCGCGCACGAGCGCGAGCGGCGGGCCTTGGAGCCGGCGACGGGGCGCAGGACCCCCGCGTACAGGCGCGCCGCCTGGCCGAGCAGGTCGGGGAGTCGACTCGCTTCACCGGCTATGAAACGGAGCTACAGCCGACGACGGTGGCGGCGGTCGCGGGCGAGAACGGCCACCTGTTGGTCAAGCTTGCCGACTCGCCCTTTTATGCCGCCGGCGGCGGTCAGATCTCCGACGCCGGCACGATCGAATGCGAGCGTGGAGACTGCCGGGCGCGCGTGCAGGATGTCTATCGCCTCGGTGAAGACCAGGTGCTCTCGGTCGTGCTGGAGCGCGGTGAGCTTGAGCCCAACGAGCCGGTGCTCGCCCGCGTTGATCACGCCACCCGCCACGCCACCCAATGCAACCATACGGCCACCCACCTGCTGCACGCCGCGCTGCGCGCGCGTCTTGGCAACCACGTGCGCCAGGCCGGCTCCTATGTTGGCCCCGACAAGCTGCGCTTCGATTTCAACCACGGTGGCGGTCTCAGCACGGAGGAGTTGCGCGACGTCGAGGACCAGGTCAACGCGTGGATCGCCCATGCCGACCCGGTCCATCCGATTACCACCACACTCGATGAGGCCAAGCGGCTCGGGGCGATGGCGCTGTTCGGCGAGAAGTACGGGGATGTCGTGCGAATGGTCGAGATAGGGGAGGGCGAGTACTCGCGCGAGCTGTGCGGTGGCACGCACGTCGCCAACACCGCCGAGATCGGCGTCTTCTGCATTTTCGCGGAGACATCGAGTGCCGCCAACGTGCGCCGCATCGAAGCGCTCACCGGCCCGGCGGCCGTGTCGGTGCTGCGCGCCCGCGGCTACGCACTCGGCGAGATTGCCGCGACACTACGCACCACGCCCGAGAGCGCCGCCGAGTTGGTTGCCGAACGTGAGGCCGAGCGCAAGCAGCTGCAGAAGGCATCGCGTGCTGTTGATGGCGCCGGTGGCGTCGATGTCGAGGCGTTGCTCGCAGGTGTCGAGCAGATCGCCGGAGTGCCGGTGCTTGCCGCCGAGGTGGTCGTTGCCGATGCCAAGGCGCTGCCGGAGGTGGCCGATCGCCTCAAGGGCAAGCTCGGCGGCGACGGCGTATTGGTCCTCGGCGCGGCGGTTGGCGAGCGAGCGGCACTGCTCGTCAGCGCGGCGCCGTCGGTGGTGGGGCGCGGCGTAAAGGCGGGCGCGATCGTCAAGTTGGCGGCGGAGCTCGTCGGCGGTGGCGGTGGCGGCCGCGACACGATGGCACAGGCCGGCGGCCGCGATCCATCCAAGCTGGCCGAGGCGCTGGCGGCCGCCCGCGCGGCTATCGCCCAGACACTCGGCGCCTGAGGGCGCGTGCGCGTTCTGGCGCTCGATTACGGCAGCGCCCGTTGCGGCTGTGCGCTCAGCGATCCGACCGGCACGATCGTGACGCCGATCGAACCGATCCTTCGCCCCAGCAGTCGCGCCGGCATGGCGGCGTTGCTCGCCTTGATCGTCGATCGTGAGGCCGACCGCGTCCTGGTCGGTCTACCCCTGTCGCTGCGGGGAGAGGACACCGAGCAGACCCGTGAGACGCGCGCTTTCGTGACCAAGTTGTCCTCGCGCTTGGGCGAGAGCGTTCCCGTCGAGCTCTACGATGAGCGCTTCACCACTCGGATAGCTGCCCAATCGGCCGGCACATCGAGCAGCGAGGACTCGCGCGCCGCCGCTGTGCTGCTCGAGGATTGGCTCGCCCGAAAGACGTGAGTCCCTAAGCTCATCGCCTTGTCGCGAGATCGCAGATCGGAGTCTTTGCACGAGCGCAGCGAAGAGGAGCGCGAGCGAGCGCGAGAAGAGCGCGAGCGCCGTCGCCTCGCCAAGAACGAGACCCCGGCGGCACCGGCTCCGCCGCCGTTGCCCGCGCCGGCGGCCCCGTCATCCTCACCGGCAGGCCCAACCAACATGCGCGCGCAAGCGCGCGTGTTGGTCCCAAACAATCGCCGTTTGCATCGCCCGCACCTGCGTGCTCCACACCTGCCCCGTCGTCCCTCGCGTGCGAGAGTCGGCACCGCACGGGCCGGAGCGCTGCTTGCGATCGTCGCGATCCTGGCCGTGCTCGGTGCCGCCGCGGTTGTTTTGATCCGTCGCTCCGAGCGCAAACCGCCGCCTCCGGCGCCGAAGATCGTCAGGGTGCTGATCCCCGAGGGCTACACGGCCGATCAGATCGCCGCGCTCGCACGCGAAGATGGTCTGCGCGGCAGCTACATGGCAGCGCTTGGTGCGGCTGTGCGCAACGGCCTCTTGCGTCCCTCTGCTTATGGGGCTCCGCACGGAACTCGCAGCCTCGAAGGCTTCCTGTTCCCGGCGACCTACGAACTGTATGCGGGCACGCGGGCCTCACATCTGGTGGCCGAACAACTCACTGCGTTCCGGCGCAACTTCGGTGGCGGCGAGCTCGATCGGGCGCGCAAGCTTGGCGTCACACCGTACGAACTGTTGACGGTGGCCTCGATTGTCGAACGCGAGGCAGGCACGGCGCACGACCGACCGCTAGTCGCGGCCGTTATCTACAACCGCTTGAAAACAGGTATGACGCTCGGTGTCGACGCGACGCTGCGCTACGCCCTGCACGACTTTGAACACCCGCTTACCGAAACGCAGTTGGCGACTAACTCGCCTTACAACACGCGCCTGCACAGGGGCCTGCCGCCGACTCCGATCTCAAATCCCGGCGCCGCGGCGATTCGCGCCGCCGCGTATCCGGCGCATGTCTCCTACCTCTACTACGTTGCCGGCGCGGACGGCTGTGGCGAGCAGGTGTTCTCCACCGGCTATGCGCAGTTCGAACGCAACGCGGCGGCCTACCGCGAAGCCTTGCGCCGCAACGGCGGCAACGTGCCGACCTGCAAGAAGAAGTGATGGGGCGCTTGGGTGTCATCGGCTGGCCGGTGGCTCATAGCCGCTCTCCGGCGATGTTCGCGGCGGCATTTGCCGCGTGTGGGTTGACCGACTGGAGTTATCAGCGTCTGCCGATCGCTCCCGAGCTATTTGACGAGACAGTGCGTGCGCTGGGCGCCAGCGGCTTCCTCGGCGCCAATGTGACGATCCCGCACAAGCAAGCGGCGCTGGCACTCGCCGACAGTGCCAGCGAGGCGGCGCGGGCGATCGGCGCGGCCAACACGCTCAGCTTCGCCGGCGACGGGTCAATCGTGGCGGATAACACCGACGCTCCTGGCCTACTGGCTGCGATCGGCGAACCGCTCGCCGGCCGCAGCGCGCTCGTGCTCGGCGCCGGCGGCTCTGCGCGCGCCGCGATATGGGCGCTGCTCGGTGCCGGAGCGGCCCACGTATCGGTATGGAACCGCACCCCTGAGCGGGCGGCGGCACTTGCCCAGGAGCTCTGCGCTCGTGCTGTGGCCGTGCCGGTGACAGCCGATTTGCTAGTGAACTGCACGTCGGTCGGCCTGCAACGGACGGCCACTGACGCTGACGCGCTCAACCAACTGGCGCTCACAGCCGATCAAGTCGGTAGCTATGCCTGCGTCGTCGATCTCGTCTACGGGGAGCACCCCACGTCGCTGCTCACAGCCGCGAGCGCGTCGGGCACGAGGATCGTTGACGGATTGGAGGTCCTTGTCGCCCAGGGAGCAGTCAGCTTCGAGCTGTGGACCGGCCTGGAGCCGCCGCTTGCGCAGATGCGGGCCGGCGCGCGCGGCCAGCCAGTCTGATCTCATCGTACGGGGGGCTTCTTGAGCACCCCACCAAACAAGCTGCTAGGCGAGCGCGACCCCGACAAGCACCACGACGGCGATCTCGACAAGCACGACTCGACTCCAGACCTGCTGAGCGGCCGCCAGCCCGAGGTCAGCGTCCAGATCGAGCGTCCGGCGGAGACGCCTGCGCCGGCGCAGGCAGAGCAACGATTGCCTGAAAATGGCGCGAGGGTCCTCGCCGGCGCGCCGCCGGCGCCTGCCGGTGACCCCGAGATACCGCCGGGCGTCACCCAGCCCACGCGGCGCGGATCGTCCTCGCGCTTCCTGACCGACGTGATCGTGGATATGGATCTTGCTTCGCGCGCTCAGGTCGATACCGCGATCGAGACTTCACGCAACCACGGCTTCACCGCTGAGCGGGCGCTGCTCGACGCCAAAGCGATCACCCCCGATGCGCTAGCACGCGCCCTGGCCGAGCGCTACGGGCTCGATCACCTCGACCTCGACATCTTCCCGGTCGACATGGGCGCCGCCAATCTGGTTGCCAACACGGCGGCTAAGCGCTACCAGGCAGTTCCCGTCTCCTTCGTTGACAAACGCACGTTGTTGCTGGCGATGGCTGACCCATCCAACGTGCTCGCCGTCGACGACGTGGCGATCATGACCGGCTACGAGGTTCGGGTGGCGGTCGCTTCCCCAGAAGCGATCGCGGACCTGGTGTCGCGGATGGCGCGCATGGAGGATGTCGTCTCCGGCGAGGCCCTGATCGACGAAGCAGACGACAGCGCCGAGATCGTCAATCTGCGCGAGACCGCCGACGATGCCCCAGTCGTCAAGCTCGTCAACCAGATCGTTGGCCAGGCCGTCGAGCTGGGCGCCTCGGACGTTCACCTCTCACCCGACGGCCACGAGGTGCGCGTCAGGGTGCGTGTGGACGGCATCCTGCAAGACATCACCACCGTCCCGCGGCGGATGGCGGCCGGTGTCGTCTCACGCGTGAAGATCATGGCTGAGCTCGACATCGCCGAGCGGCGCCTGCCCCAGGACGGCCGTGTCGGTCTGACCGTCGACGGCCGCCACATTGACCTGCGCGTTGTCACCTTGCCGAGCGTTCACGGCGAGTCGATCGTGATGCGCATCCTCGACAAGGACTCGGTCGTGATGAAGCTGGAGAAGCTGGGCATGGCCAAGGAGGAGCAAGAACGCTTCGAACGCGCCTTCAACGAAACTCACGGCGCCGTGCTCGTCACCGGGCCCACCGGTTCGGGCAAGTCAACCACGCTGTACGCCGCGCTGCTGGCGTTGAACACTCCTGAGAAGAACATCATCACCGTCGAGGACCCTGTTGAGTACGAACTGGACGGCATCACCCAGGTCCAGGTCTCGACCAAGGTGGGCTTGACCTTCGCTACGGGCCTGCGCGCAATGGTGCGAGCCGACCCCGACGTGATCATGGTCGGCGAGATCCGAGACCGCGAGACTGCCCAGATCGCGGTCGAGTCCGCGCTCACGGGCCACCTTGTGCTCTCGACCCTTCACACCAATGACGCCCCGTCAGCGATTACTCGCCTGGTTGAGATGGGCATCGAGCCGTTCCTGGTTGCCTCAGCGCTGGACTGCGTCTTGGCCCAACGCCTCGCGCGAATGCTCTGTCCCGGTTGCAAGCAGCGCACAATCGTCCCCGCCGAGGTCCTGCGCGAAAACGGCTACAAGGTCCTCGTCGATCTTGAGGCCTACGAGCCGGTCGGCTGCCGTCGCTGCGGCGGTAGCGGTTACCGTGGTCGCGTCGGTCTGTATGAGGTGATGACGCTCTCCTCAGAGATCAGCCAGATGGCGCTGGAACGCCGCTCGGCCGATGAGATTCGCGAGGTGGCGGTCCGCCAGGGTATGCGCAAGCTGCGCGATGACGGCCTGGAGAAGGTGCGCCAGGGTCTGACCTCGGTGGCGGAGATCGCGCGTGTGATCGGGACCAGTTGAGCGCCACGCTTGAGCGCCTTGGCGCAGATGCCGATAACCGCTGCATGAGAGTCCACGCCACCGTGCTTGTGCCGCGCGCTGCGCACGGCAAAGGGAGCCCACAACAATGAGCATCGACTTCGCTGACCTGTTGATGGAGGTTGTCAACTCCAAAGCATCCGACCTACACCTCTCCGCCGGCGCGCCGCCGACGATCCGTGTCCGTGGACGCCTCTCGCGGCTCGAGGGGTATCCGACGTTGAACTCAACCGACACGCGCGAGATCGTCTATTCGATCCTCTCCGGCGATCAGCGCCAGCGCTTGGAGACGCACTGGCAGCTGGACTTCGCCTACTCGATTCCCGGGCATGCCCGCTTCCGCGTCAACGCTTACTACCAGCGCGGCGCCGTTGGGGCTGCCTTTCGTCTGATCCCGTTCGACCTGACCTCGATCGATGCACTCGGCCTGCCACCCGCCGTTCATGACTTCACGCGCAAGCCGCGTGGCTTCGTCCTAGTCACCGGCCCGACCGGCTCGGGCAAGTCCACCTCGCTGGCGGCGATGATCGACGAGATCAACTCGACGCGCGAGGAGCACATCATGACGATCGAGGACCCGATCGAGTTCCTGCACGCGCACAAGAAATGCCTTGTCAACCAGCGCGAGCTGGGCTCTGACGCGCAGTCCTTCGGGGAGGCCCTGAAGGCCGCGCTGCGCCAAGACCCAGACGTGATCTTGGTGGGGGAGATGCGCGACCTGGAGACGATCTCCACAGCGCTGACGGCCGCGGAGACCGGCCACCTGGTGTTCGCCACCCTGCACACGCAGGACACGGCCCAGACGATCGACCGCATCATCGACGTGTTCCCGCCCGAGCAGCAAGGCCAAGTGCGTGTGCAGCTCTCCGTTGCCCTGCAGGGCATCATCACTCAGCAGCTGCTGCCCACCGCCGATGGGGCCGGTCGCGTCGCCGCCTGCGAGGTGCTCGTCCCCAATCCTGCTGTGCGCAACCTGATCCGCGAGGGCAAGACCCACCAGATCTATTCGGTGCTTCAGACCGGTTCTGCGCAAGGTATGCAGACGATGGATGCCGCGCTCGTAGCGCTCGTGCGTTCCGGTCGCATCTCCCAGAAACTGGCCGAGGAGCGATCCTCGGCTCCAGAGGAGCTGCGTCGTTTGATGGGCGGCGGGCTGGTGGCCGCTTGAGATGAGCACCTATGTCTTCAAGGCAATGGATCTCGCCGGCGTCAAGGCGCGTGGTGAGATCGAGGCCGACTCCAAGCAGGCGGTCTCCAATCAGCTGAAGTCGCGCGGCATGATCGTGCTCGACATCGCCGACAAGCACGCCTCGCGCGAGATTGAGCTGAGCTTCATGAAGTCGGTCAAGGCCGGTGAGCTGGCGGTCTTCTCGCGCCAATTGGCGACGATGATCTCCTCCGGCCTGTCGATCCTGCGGGCGCTGTATGTGCTCGAGGAGCAGACCGAGAGCAAGTTCCTCAAGGAAACGGTCGTGCAGGTGCGCAAGGACGTTGAGGCGGGCCTGTCCTTGAGTGGGGCGATGGAAGCCCATCCAAAGGTGTTCAACCCGCTGTTCGTGGCTATGACCCGTGCCGGTGAGGCCGGCGGACTGCTCGAGGAGTCGCTGCGGCGAGTAGCTGACCAGCTCGAGAAGGACGCCTCGCTGCGCCGTCAGATCCGCTCGGCGATGATCTACCCGTCGCTGGTCGTCACCTTCGCCGTGGGCGTGATGATGGCGCTCGTGGCCTTCCTCGTGCCGGTGTTCGCCGGCGTCTTCAAGCAGTTTGGCGGCGAACTGCCGAAGATCACGCAGGTCTCGGTGTTCATGTCAAAGGTCGTCACCCAATACTGGTGGGCGATGTTCGCGGGCAT
>DASTPN010000132.1:0-3997 GCA_035719985.1 Solirubrobacteraceae bacterium
ACTTGGCCGATGGGCGACGCTTGCGGGGCGCGGTGCTTGGACCCGCAGCGACAGAAAGGCTCAGGTATTGTTTTTCTAACTCGCGACGAAGCTTCGATGTTCGAGAGTCGTAACCGTGGAGCACCAGCGCTCGGTCTCCCAGGATCCTCAGTGTTTCGAATCGCTGTCGCTTTTCGTCCATCGAAAGCTCCGAACGAGTCAGCCACCGCGGGTATTGGCTCAGTAACACGGTGAACGGATGCTCATTCTCGGTGCCACGCTCGTCGATGATATGAAGCAGTCCGGCGTACGCTTCAGCCGCATCGTCCTTTGATTTGGCCGTGCGGGGCTTGGACGCCGCCCCCTTCAAGAGCATGTAGTACCACTCCACGTCTACGCGAAAGTCCGCATCCCCTCCTTCCAGGCGGCAACGCTGGAGATATCGCTCAGCTTGCGCCAATGAGCCTCGCCGCACTTCATAGCTACCGCGCTGCAGCCAATAATGGTAGTCCGAGGCCAGGTACGGCTCCGCGTCCGCGTAGATTTGGCGCGCCTCTTCGATGCGAAAGCCGTCGAGCGTGCGATGATTCATTAGCGTCTGGGCCAGCCGATAACGTGGAGACCGCTGCCTCAACCTGGGATCTCTGAGATCAGCCCGGGAATGGCGCGATGCGACAGTTGACAGAAGGCGGCCGTGTGTCGCGGCGAGCGTACCGTCATCGCGCATGCGTCGGACGACAAGCTCGGCGACGGTCCGGTGCCGACACTCGTACCCGCTCGATGGCTCGATCACGAGCCCCCGCTTCCTGAGCCGCTCGAGCGCCGTGGCACCTACCGCTGTCGTCGCGACGGCGGCTTGGAGGGCCTCATCTCCGGTAACTCTGTAGCGGTACTGAGAGGCAAGCGCGATCACGCCGTAGATACCGCGCTGCGGTTGGGCCAGCTGCGAATACTCCTCCTCGACCTTTTGGCGCAAATCGTGGCCCTCGGTAACCAAGAGCATGGCGACAAGCAGCAGCCGGCCAGCCACTCCGCTCAACGCCCGAGCGCGCTCGCTCGGCGTTCGCGGGGTGAGTAGCCCGAGCCGGTTCTCGCGCTCGAGCAGGAGCAGGAGCTCGTCAATGTCGGCGTCCTGGAGCTTTGGAACGTTCAGCTCGACGGACCGCGGGCCGTTCGGATCCCAAGTCGGCATTGCTGCATCAACGCGCGACGAGCGCATCCCGAGGAGGAGCAACGCGTTTGGCTCGGAGGTGAAGTCTCTGATGAGGTGCTCAAGCTGGAACCCGAGCATGTCTGCGTCGTCGAGCACGAGCGCAAAGCTGCCAGCCTTCACCCTAATCTGTGCCCGTAGGCGTTGGCCTGACGGCTGTTCCTTCCCACTGGCCCAGAGCGTCTCCCGCCCCTCGGCGTGCAGTCGTGCAGCAAAGCGCATCAGGGTCGTGGACGTTCCCTCGCCAGCGGTGCTAGTTACCAGAACGGTCCCGGATGCGGATTCGATGGGAAAGCGTGAGTCAAAGGCCCGAGCGGCGGTTCTACCAGCAGCGATGTCGTCCCACGAGGGCTGAGCGCCCTCCAAGTAGAGCGACGGCGCCCGCGGCGACGCGGCGCTTAGCAGGTCGCCTACGCTCCGGAGCGGGGACGCTGGGTCGCCGTCCGCAGTGAGGGCGAGGCTCCGTCGGCCGGATTGCGCTTCCTCTGTAAGTCGGGAGAGCACCTCATTGGCAAACTCGGCGGCGTCTGCGCGTACCCATACGATGTTCATCGCCGACAACAGGGACTGTCGAGCGCGCGCCAGGGAAGGTGCAACGAGATAGGACGCCGGCTGGAGCGATTGTTGATCGGGGTCATCCAGTTGGCGGAGTGCAATGTACCTCCAGAGTTGCGCCTCCCGGAGGGTACTGCCGACGAAGATCACCGGGGCGATAGTGAGGTCAGTGACAAGGCGGCTGTAAAGCGGATCCTCACGGGTAGTACGAACCCCGTATTGTTGTTCACTAAAGGTGACGTTAGGCACATCGCGAAGGTCGCCATTGAGGTGAATCCAAGCGAGAGCGCGCGGCGAGTCAGGCGGCGTCTCGTCGCGTAGAGCCGAGAGGCTCACGATCTCGCGAGTGACATTGACGTTAGCGGACGCTGAGAGCTCGAGGTCATCTATGTTCACCGTGTAGGCGCGGCGCCATGGGAACGCTAGCCACGCGACTTGCTGCGGCGCAACCTTGTCGGGTGCGATTGAGAGGTGGTCCCGCAAGAGTCTCGCGAGGTCATCGGCGCGCTCCCTCCGCGCGACCTCAAAGACCTCCTGCAGTGTCGAATCGTCGTCGACGGCGCCGTCGAAAGCGAGATCCCAGATGAGCGTCCTTAGCTCATGGGCGGTCGGTACCGTCCCACCGGCCACATTCGGCGTACCGGCCGAGAACCCGGCGCCCGTGAAAAGGACGAGTTCGCCGCGGCCGGCTGGGCCGCTAAGGCGCTCCGCCAGCGCGGCCGCCTCAATCTGTTCCATGGTTGCGACTCTACAGCGGCGGCGTTGGCGTGACCTCGGTCTGGCAGGCGGCATCCGCCGGGGCCGTGGTGATTCCAGCGCTTGGTCCCGGCGAGCGACGCCTCGCCCCCGACGTCTGCTCGGCCGAAGTATGGCGTCTCAGCGCTGCCTTTCGGCTTCCGACTTTGGGGCGAGCGCCGACATGCCGCTCGTCAGTGGTGCCTGGTGCGGACGGCGTCGCGGTCGCCTCCGGTGACCCGCGCCAGGCTTCTGCAATCGCCTGAATCCACTCGGCTGGGACCAGACCTCGGGCGCTCTGCAAGGGACGAGCCTCGAGGGCGGCCGCGGCGGATCGCGGCGCTCCCGCAACCGCCGGCTGGAGCGAGCGTGTCCCTGCCCACGCGGCCTGGACCTGCAGGTCGTCCCAAGCATGCGCCGGGCCGCCGGTTGGGTCGAGCCCTGCAACCAACCGAAAGCGGAAGCATTCGCCACGCCAAGCCATCCGCGCCGCGCAGGCCGTGCGGGAATAACGTGAGCGCCGGTAACCCGGACGGGCGTTGCATGCACCCATGCTCGCGGTCGCACGAGGGCGTCCGCTAACCGGGTGTTTTCAGTTCCCCCCTTGCGGCAATTGAGGCGACCGCCGGGGGTCACGCGCGGCACTCGGCCGCACTGGATCACGCTTCCCGGTACTCATTGACAAGGTGGACACAACGCCCAGGGTCTGCTCAAGGGGCTCAAATCTCGTGGCGCTCCGGCGATGAGCCTCCGTCGCCTTGCGCCACGCTCGTTCATCCGTCTGCCATCGCTCCATCTTCTCCGCGTAGCGCCGTCCAAGGCGCTCACGGTCGCTCTCCTCGCCGCCCACCCGAAAGCTCAGGAAGAGTGGGATAAGCAGCACTCCGCCACCGACTGACAAGCTGAGGAAGATCAGCCACGTGGACCCCGGACTGTCGCCCCTGCGGTTGAAACCGTACCTCGGTCCGAGGAACCCAACAAATAAGAAGGCAAGGGACGTCGAAACCGCGAACGAAAGGCCCGCATACCATGTCACAGATCGCTTCGGCTCAGTGCTTGCCAGGGCGGGAGCCGACGGCATGCCGACCAGAGGCTTCGGAGCTGGCGAGCGCTCTTGCTCCACGCGGCGCAGAGCCGTCGCCGCCCAGTTACCAGCCTCTCGCTGTACGCCCGCGTAGTACCCAATCGCCTGCTGCGCCTGCTGAGGCGGACCCGGAAATGTTGTGAGCGACCAAGATGCCGCCCGGGCAGCCGCCTGAGCCTGTTCGATGGCGGCCAACAGCGGCCGTGCCTCGCGTGAGAGCTGTTCTGCTACATCGACAGCAAGATCGCGACCATCAAGTCCAGCGGCCGCAGCTAGGACCAAGGCGCGCTCTGGATCGTAGACGGCCGCGGCAACGAAGGCCTCTCTATCACCGCCCGCTCGTAGAGTCGCAACGCCGAGTTCGACGCACGAAGGCGTGCGCCGGGCTGCGTCGCTCAAGACCTCGGCTGCCCTGAGTCGTTCCCCCGCGTCTT
>DASTPN010000133.1:0-2129 GCA_035719985.1 Solirubrobacteraceae bacterium
TCTTCACCCACGGCTTGCTCGACAACCCGCGCGCGAGCGCGTTGCGGGCGAGAATCCCGGCGCCGATCATCACCGACGGGTTCGACGTGTTGGTGCAGCTGGTGATCGCCGCGATCACCTCCTGCACCAACACCTCCAACCCATCGGTAATGATCGGCGCCGGGATTCTCGCCCGCAACGCGCTCGCGCGCGGGTTGTCGAGCAAGCCGTGGGTGAAGACGTCGCTTGCCCCCGGCTCAAAGGTCGTCACCGAATACCTCGACAAGGCAGGACTGACCGAGTCGCTCGAGCAGCTCGGCTTCGATCTGGTCGGCTACGGCTGCACCACCTGTATTGGCAACTCCGGGCCGCTGCCAGAGGAGGTCTCGCGGGTCGTCGGCGAGCGCGACCTGGCGGTCGTCTCGGTGCTCTCGGGCAACCGTAACTTCGAGGGCAGGATCAACCCCGACGTGAAGATGAACTACCTTGCCTCGCCGCCGCTGGTAGTCGCCTATGCGCTGGCGGGAACGATGGATGTCGATCTTGTGTCTGACCCGCTAGGCCAGGACGATGGCGGCCAAGACGTCTACCTGCGTGACATCTGGCCATCTGAGCAGGAGGTGGCTCAGACGATCGAGCAGGCAATCCACTCCGACATGTTCCGCAAGAGCTACGGCGAGGTTTTCGTCGGCGACGAGCATTGGAACGGCCTGCCGGTCCCCGAGGGCGATCGCTTCGCATGGGTGGATGACTCGACCTACGTGCGTCTGCCGCCGTTCTTCGAGGACATGCCGGCCCAGCCCGAGCCGCTCACGGACATCGACGGTGCTCGCGTGCTGGCGTTGCTTGGCGACAGCGTCACTACCGACCACATCTCCCCGGCGGGATCGATCAAGCGCGACGGGCCGGCCGGGCAATATTTGCAAGAGCACGGGATCGCCCCGCGCGACTTCAACTCCTACGGCTCACGCCGCGGCAACCACGAGGTAATGATGCGCGGCACCTTCGCCAACATTCGCCTGCGCAACCAGTTGGGTGGGCGGGATCGTCTTCCTGAGGGGGGCGTGACGTTGCACCTTCCTGACGGTGAACAGATGTCGATCTACGACGCCGCCATGCGCTACCAGGCCGAAGGCGTGCCGCTGGTCGTCATCGGCGGCAAGGAGTATGGCTCTGGCTCCTCGCGCGACTGGGCCGCTAAGGGAACGCGACTATTGGGCGTGCATGCGGTGATCGCCGAGAGCTTTGAGCGCATCCATCGCTCCAACCTGATCGGGATGGGTGTGTTGCCGCTGCAATTTCCCTCTGGTGCATCGGCTGCCTCGCTTGGCATCGACGCGCGCGCGTCGGTTGCAATCGAGGGCTTCGCCGCATCCCTGAACGGGGGCGAGTTGCCGAGATCGTGCAACGTGCGGATCGGCGATGAGAGCTTCGAGGCGAAGGTGCGGATCGATACTCCCAAGGAGGCCGAGTACTTCCGTCACGGCGGCATCCTTCAGTACGTGCTGCGGGGCTTGCTCGCCTCGTGAGCGGCTTCACGCAGACCCTGCGCGACCTACTGTCAGCGCGCGGTCCCTCCGGCTATGAGACCGCGCCTGCAGCGGTATGGTCAGGCGCCGCAGAGGCCTTTGGCGCTGCGGTCGCCGTCGATGTTGTCGGTACCCCCTCGGCGCGTATCGCCCCGCGCACAGGCACGGGCGCGGAGCGGGGCGCCGGGAGCGAGGCGCGGCGCCTGGTCGTGATGGGCCACATCGACGAGATTGGCCTGATCGTCACGCACATCGATGATGAGGGCTACCTATGGTTTCGCGAGGTCGGCGGCTGGGACGCCCAGATCCTCGTTGGGCAGCGTGTGGTCATCGCTACGCGCGAGGACGATGTCGTCGGCGTGATCGGTAAGAAGCCAATCCACCTTCTGCGCGAGGAGGAGCGCAAAAAGGTCGCCGAGGTGCGCGACCTGCATATCGACATCGGTGTCAAGGACGGCAAGCAAGCGCGCGAGATGGTGCGGATCGGCGACGTCGCTGTAATCGATGCCGACCCCGTCGAGCTTCCGAACGGCCGGATCGCCTCACGTGCTCTGGACAATCGTCTCGGCTCGTTTGTGGCGCTCGAGGCCGCGCGACTGATCGGCGAGGCCGGCGGGGCTC
>DASTPN010000134.1:0-3246 GCA_035719985.1 Solirubrobacteraceae bacterium
ACTCCTTGATCGCCGCGATGCACTCCTCGTCGGAGTCGACCTCCATGTCGCCGACGCCCGAAACGCGGCAGTGCACGCGCGAGCCGCCAAGCTCCTCCTGCGTGACGTTCTCGCCGACCGCCGCACGCACGAGGTGCGGCCCGGCCAGGGCCATCGACCCGCGGCCCTTGACCATCGGCACGAAGTCGGCGAGCCCGGGGATGTAGGCCGTTCCGGCGGCGCAGGGACCCATGAGGGCGGCGACCTGCGGGATCACGCCGCTCATCACGACCTCCTCGCGGAACAGGAAGCCGGAGCCGGCGAACATCGAGCCGACCGCCTCCTGGATGCGCGCGCCGGCCGAGTCGAGCAGCCAGATGAAGGGGATCCGCTTCGTCAGCGCCAGGTCGCGCAGGCGCGTGACCTTCATCTCGCCGGACATGCCCATCGAGCCGGCCATGACGGTGAAGTCGTAGGCGCAGACGGCGACCATGCGGCCGTCGACCTTGCCGTAGCCGGTGATGACGCCGTCGGCGGGGGCGTCGACGCCGTCCATCGCGCGCTGGGAGGTGTGCGGCTTGCCGTGAATGCCGAGCTCCACGAAGGTACCGTCATCGACGAGCAGCGCTATCCGCTCGCGCGCAGTCAAGGCCCCCTTTTCGTGTTGGCGATCGATCTTCTCCTGGCCGCCGCCGAGGCGGATCTTTGCGCGGCGCTGCTCCAGGTCCTCTACCAACGGGCGCAACAGTGACGTTGTCGGCTCGGCGCTCATCGAAGGCCCCCCTTTTGGACACCCACAGTCGAGGGCAACATCGTGGCTGTCTCGCCGACCATCGCTAGCGGCCCTTCCACTCCGGCTCGCGCTTCTCGAAGAAGGCGGTGACGCCCTCCACGATGTCCTCGGTGGAGGTTGCAAGCGTGAGCTGTGCGCGCAAGTAGTCCAACGCGTCGTCCAGCGGCATGTCCAGCTGGCGGCGCATCGCTTCCTTGCCCAGACGCATGATCACGGGCGACTTGGAAGCTAGCTTTGTTGCCCACTCCTCCACCGCGGCGTCGAACTCATCCGCGGGCACAACCTTGTTGACGATCCCAGCCTCGAGCGCCTGCTGCGCGCTCCAGCGCTCACCGAGCAGCAGCAGCTCGTTGGCCTTCTTGCGCGGCACGTTGCGGTAGATCAGCGCCATGATCATGAACGGGAAGGCGCCGACGTTGATCTCGGGCGTTCCGAAAGTGGCCGTGTCCTTGGCGACGATCAGGTCACAGGCAAGCGCAATGCCGAGCGCTCCCGCCAGCACGTGACCGGAGGCGGCGACCAATGTCGGCTTGCGCAGCTCGCCGATCAGCTTGAACAGCGAGACGAAGCTGTCGGTGCCGAAGTGCCGGTGCACAAGGGGGGTGTCCGCGGCAAAGCCGCCGAGATTGGCGCCGGATGAGAAGACCGTCTCGTGCGAGGAGGCCAGCACTACCGCGCGCACGGCCTCCTCGTCGCGGGCGCGCTCGAATGCTGAGATCAACCCGTCGAGCACCTCGGGCGAGAGCGCATTGCGGGTGCCCGGTTCGTTCAGCGTGATGCTTGCCACGCCTGTATCAGCGACCTGGTAGAGAACTGGCTCAGTGCTCATAGTGAGCGCATCCTAACCCCTCAAGGCGCTGTAAGAAGTGTGAAGTCGTACTGTTTACTTTCCGGCTGGCGTGCGTTAGCGTCCCCAGCTCCCCGAACGAGCTAATAAGAGGAGATCCCCGATGGCGACCGCCGACGTGCTCAAGCCCGACCACCAGGCCAAGCGCAAGCACTTCATCTTCACCGACGAGCACGACCAGCTGCGCGAGTCGATCCGCAGCTTTGTGACCAAGGAGCTAGCGCCGCACGCCAACGAATGGGAGGAGACCACCTTCCCGGACTCGGTCATCCACCGCATGGGCGAGCTCGGCTTCCTCGGGCTCGACAAGCCCGAGCAGTACGGCGGACAGGGGGGCGACTACTACACGGCTTTGGTGCTGGCTGAGGAGATGACCGGCTCGAACTCGGGCGGGCTGGCGATGGGCGTCGCGGTGCATACCGACATGGCGATGCCGCCGATCCTCGCGTTCGGGACCGAGGAGCAGAAGCGCGAATGGGTCGAGCCGGCCATCAAAGGCGAGAAGATCCTCTGCATCGGCATCACCGAGCCCGACGCCGGCTCAGACGTCAAAGGCATCAAGACTCGCGCGGTCAAGGACGGCGATGACTACGTCATCAACGGCTCGAAGACCTACATCACCAACGGCCACCGCGCCGACGTGATCGTGCTCGTGACAAAGACCGACGCTGAGGCCGGCTACGACGGCTTCACGCTGTTCCTGGTGCCAATGGACGCGCCCGGCGTGATCCGCGAGAAGAAGCTCGAGAAGCTCGGCATGCACGCCTCCGACACGGCGCTGTTGGCCTTCCAAGATGTGCGAGTGCCGGCGAGCGCTGTGCTCGGCCAGGTGGGCAAGGGCTTCTACCACATCATGTGGGAGCTGCAGGGCGAGCGCTTGATCGGCGCCGCCGGCTCAGTCGCCGGAGCGCAGAAATGCTTCGATCGCACGCTCCAATATGCCAAGGAGCGCAAGGCGTTCGGGCGCGAAATCGGCAAATTCCAGGTGATCCGCCACAAGTTCGCCGAGATGGCGACCAAGATCGAAACGGCGCGGCAGATGGTCTACATGACCGCTTGGCGCTTCCAAAACGGCGAGTACCCAGTGCGCGAGATCTCGATGGCCAAGCTGCACGCCTCGCGCATGGCCGTGGAAGTCGCCGACGAGTGCATCCAGATCCACGGCGGCGCCGGCTACATGAAGGAGTATGGCGTCGAGCGCGCCTGGCGCGACTCGCGCCTGAACCGGATCGGCGCCGGTACCGACGAGATCATGCTCGACGTGATCGGCCGGTCTTACGGCCTTTGATCCAGCCGCCTTCACACCCTTGACCATTTCATCTCCCACTCCTCCCTTCACGGAGGAGCATGAAACGCTGCGGGAGTCGGTTCGCGGATTTCTCGACCGCGAGCTGGCTCCGCACGCCGCCGACTGGGAGCGCGAGCGATGGTTTCCCAACGACGTCTTTGACAAGCTTGCCACTCAGGGCCTGCTTGGCCTGAAGTACCCGACCGCGCTGGGTGGGCAGGGCGGCGATTACCTACACGAGGCAGTGCTGGTCGAGGAGCTCTCGAGGATTGGCTCGGGCGGCACCGCAGCCGGGATCGGGGCGCATGTCAATATCGCCACGCCGCCGATCTGGAAGTT
>DASTPN010000135.1:0-4459 GCA_035719985.1 Solirubrobacteraceae bacterium
GGCTGTTTCCTCGGCGGCTTCGAGGTCGCTGTAGCTGGGCGACTTCGCGGCCACGAGCAGGACGTGGCAGTTACGGCAGATCGCGTGCGCCATCTCGATATCGGTGGAGATCTCAAGCGTCCAACCCTCGGCTTCTTCTGCCTTCAGTCGCTGTTCGGTTGTGCCTTTTGCGTACGTTTCAAGTTCGGCCTTGGTTTTTGGGAAGGGAAGGCCGGAGGCGCCTTCGCCGCCGCTTTGGCCGACCTGTTTGAAGCAGCCGTTAGCGCTGGTGCACGACGGCAGGGCGAATTCGCTCGAGTAGGTGGCCAAGTCGGCTTCGGCGTCGGGGTCGTTGTAGGCGTCGACCAGTGCGATCGTCTGTGGCTCGCCGGCCGGTGCTTCCGCAGCTTCGCCGGGGAAGTACGCGTCGCGCAGTTGCGCGGGGGTGAAGCAGCTGGACGGGTAATCGATTGCGCATTCGGAGGCTTTTGCCAGGCCGCTGCCCGCGGTGTTGCTTCGGGTCTGGCGCTCGCGCACGCGTGTCCGCGCGGCGGTGGTCTTCGGCCGTAGCCCGAGCGCCAAGCAACCGGCGTGCCCCGGGCCGGGAGCGGGGCACGCGGGATGTATCGCGTATTCGGAGGTGGGCGCCGTCGCCGGCGTTGCCGCAAGCGTCACGTCGGCGCCGCTGAGCAGGAGCAGTGCGCAGGCGAGCGCGATGAGGAGTGCCAGAGCGCTGGTTGCTCTAACACTCATGGCCTGCTCGTCGAGCGGCAGAGACAGCGACGTGTCGATAAGTCGCGCCAAGACCCTTGAGGCTAGCGTGCCGCTTTGCTCATTTGGTGGATCCCCAACGAATGGACACGTGCGCTTTTATCGCCGAGCTCAGCACTCACGGTCGCGCGGTCAGGTAGATCGAGCTCGCCTGCCCGCCCGCCGGGGTGATTGTCAGTCGGTAGCGACCGGGGGTGAGGCGGTTGTGGCCGGCGAGGCTTGCGACGGTGTGGCCTTGACGAGCCTTCAGAACAAGCGAGTCGGGCAGTTGCCTCCAACCTGTCTGTCCGTGGCCGGCGGCCTGTCGGACGAGCGTCACCTCCAGCTTGGTAGACGCGCTGAGCGTGAATGAAAAGCTCAGCGACGAGGTGAGGGTGATTTCTTGGCGCAGTGCCGTCTTGGCTTTGGCGGTGAGTTCGAGCCGCGAGACGACCGCGAAGTGAGCGCCGTGGGTTGCGTGCGAGCTTTTGCCGTGGCCAGAGCGGGAGCGTTCGGCGCCACCGGCCTGTTCGTCTCTTTCGTCGTCGTCGTCTTCTTCTTCTTCTTCTTCTTCCGCTGCTGCAACTTCGGCTTCGAACGAGCTACCTGCTTGGTCGTCGCCTTCCTGTCCTTCTTCTTCTGGTTCTACTTCGGCTGCCAGATCCAGGCGCTCGGTCGGGCTGGTTGTGGCGGCGCTCGCTTGCATGATGAAGCTCGTCTGCCAAGCGCAGAGCAGCAAGATCATTAGGGCGGCGATGAGCAGTGCGCGCACGATATGAAACAGATCGGCCACGGATAGGACTTGCTTGAGGCCGAGATGCCGTAACGGCTCGGTCACATCTACTTACAAGACCGTCACAGAACGGTCACGCGAGCGTCACCCCGCGGGCCGGCGCGGCGCCGAGGATAAGCGTACGGCGGGCGTCGACGTCCGGCATCGGCGTCCGCGTACACACTCATCAAGGAGCATGAATGCGCAATCGAGCACTGGTACTCGCCGCGCTGCTTGCGACGCTGGCCGTGGGAGCGATCCCCGCGCACGCGAATCCGCCGCAGTCGACGAGCACACCGATCAAGCATCTGGTCGTGATCTTCCAGGAGAACGTGTCCTTCGATCACTACTTCGGCACCTATCCAAACGCGGCCAACCCGGCCGGCGAGCCGTCTTTTACACCCGCTCGCCGCACACCCAGCGTGAACGGGCTGAGCGAAGATCTGCTCAGCGCGAATCCCAATTCGGCGAACCCGTTCCGGTTGGATCGCTCGCAGGAGCTGATCTGCGACCAGGATCACGACTACACGCCCGAGCAGCAGGCCTTCGACGGCGGGCTGATGGACATGTTCCCTCAGTTCACCGGCGGTTGCCCCGAAAAAAACCTGACGATGGGCTACTACGACGGCAACACCGTCACCGGGCTGTGGAACTACGCGCAGCACTTCGCGATGAGCGACAACTCGTTTGACACCACCTTCGGCCCCTCCACACCGGGCGCGTTGAACCTCGTATCCGGGCAGACGCACGGCGCGGTGCCGGCATCGCTTACCGAAGTCACCGAAAACGGCACCGACTTCGGCGACGCCGACCCGACCTACGACGACTGCTCCAAAGGCTCCACGATCGCGATGGAACCTTCGGATAAGAACGTTGGCGAGATGCTGAACGAAAAGGGCATCACCTGGGGCTGGTTCCAAGGCGGCTTCGCGCCGACGGCGACCAGCGGCGGCAAGGCCGTCTGTGGCTCCAGCCACGTGAACGTGGGCGGCGAAACGGTGGCGGACTACAGCGCCCATCACGAGCCGTTCCAGTACTACGCGGCAACGAGCAACCCGCACCACCTGCCGCCGAGCTCGGCGAGCATGATCGGCAAGACCGACCAGGCCAACCACCAGTACGACCTGTCTGACTTCTACCTGGCGCTTCAGCACAAAGAGCTGCCGGCGGTTTCCTACCTGAAGGCGGCCAAGTACCAGGATGGACACGCGGGCTACTCCGACCCCGAGGACGAGCAGAATTTCCTCACGCATGTGCTCAACGAACTGCAGCGCTCGCCCGACTGGTCGAGCACCGCGGTAGTGATCGCATACGACGACTCCGACGGCTTCTACGACCATGTGATGCCGCCGATCGTCAACTCTTCAGCATCTGCTCAGGACGCACTGAGCGGAGCCGGCAGGTGCGGCAATGGCACGCCCGCGGGCGGCTACGAGGACCGCTGTGGTTATGGTCCGCGACTGCCGCTGCTGGTGATCTCGCCGTGGGCGAAGCGCAACTTCGTCGCCCATTCGATCAGCGACCAGTCATCGGTCCTGCGCTTCGTCGAGGACAACTGGGGCCTTGGCCGCATCGGCGGCGGCTCCTTCGACGCGCGCGCTGGCTCGCTGGAAAACATGTTCAGCTTCTCCCCGCGCCACAAAGCGGACGACAAGCTGTTCCTCAACGAAACGACCGGTGAGCCGCTCTACGGCGGCGGTCCCTGGGGTCATGACTCCGGGCGTCGCCACCACTGAGGTCTCGCGCCGATCGGCGCAGTGAAGAAGTGCAGCCACCGGGGCGGGGTCATCGATCCCGCCCCGGTGGCGTTACGCTGACGCCGTGTCGCGCTATTTCGGCTTCCTGCTCACGCCCGAGCCTCCACCAAAGCGCGTGGGCGCGCTCGTGGCCGTGGCGCTGGTGGCGCTGTGCACCCTTGTGATCTACCCACTGGGGCAAGCGGCGCCCGTTGTTTCGCTCAGTGTCGTGTACATGCTGGCGGTGGTGATCGTGTCGGTCACCTGGGGGGTTTGGCTGGGGGTCGGCACGTCGCTGCTGAGCGCGCTCGCGTTCAATTACTTTCACCTGCCACCGGTTGGGCGCCTGACGATCAGCGACGGTGACAACTGGGTGGCGCTGATCGCCTTCGTGGTCGTCGCCATGCTTGCCAGTTCGGTCGCCGAGGTGACGCGCGCTCGCGCGCGTGAGGCCTCCGAACGCCGGCGCGAGGCCGATCTGTCGGCTGAGATGGCGCGGCTGCTGCTCGGTGGCAGGCGCCTGGTCGAGGACCTGCCGACGGCGGCAGCACGGCTCTCGGCGCTACTGGAGTTGCCCTCGGCCGCGATCGAGCTCGAGAGCATCGAGGGCGACGAGCGGCGTGTGGCGTTCCCCCTGCGTGAGGGCCCGCGCCGGCTGGGGACGCTGCTCGTCCCAGTCGACACTTCCGAGGCGACGCTGCGCCGCGTGCAGGAGCGGATCGTGCCCTCACTCGAGTCGCTGCTGAGCGCCGCCCTGGAGCGCGATTCGCTGCTCGCCGATGTGGTTGAGACCGCCGCGCTGCGTCGTGCCGACGTCGTCAAGACTGCCTTGCTGCGAGCGGTCTCCCACGACCTGCGCTCGCCGCTGACCGCTATCTCGGCGGCCGCTGACACGGTCAGCTCGCCTTCGCTCTCAGAGCGAGAGCGGGCCGAGATGGCCACGATTATCCAGCAGGAGACGCGCCGGCTCTCACGGCTGGTCGACAACCTGCTCGACCTCTCGCGCCTGGAAGCGGGAGCGGCTGAGCCACGCACGGTGTGGAGCTCTTTGGAGGAGGTTCTGCGTGCGGGGCTTGCCGACCTCTCCCCGAGCGAGCAGGACTTCTCGCTGTCGATCGATCGCGACATGCCGCTGGTCAGCATCGACCCGGTGCAGATGGAGCGAGCTTTCGTCAACGTGCTCGAGAACGCTCGTCGCCATTCGGGCGGGCATCCGGTATCG
>DASTPN010000136.1:0-5855 GCA_035719985.1 Solirubrobacteraceae bacterium
ACGCGACCTGGCGCAAGACCGGCGAACAGATCGCCAAGACTCGCCCGGATGACCGGATGACCACGACGAGCCGGCCCTTCGGTCGCGATCGCTCCTTCGCGGCAGAGCCGGCCGAGCCGCCTGTGCCCATCCTCGACGATAGCGTCGAGGTCGTCGACATAGACGGCGTTTGCCTTCGTGAAGACCTCATCATGCAGGTCGTCCAGGCTGACGTTTATCGCCAGGGCGCCCGGCTTCAACCACGAAAATCGTAGATAAGGCTCGGTAGTCGTCGTCGCCGTCACGACGATGTCGGCATCCACCACCGCCGCGCGCGCACTCGTGGCGAGCCGATGCTTGAGTGCGAAAGCGGACGATATCCGCGCCAGGCCAGCCGTCCGCGATGGGTCGAGGTCGAAGCTTCTGACGAGCTCGATTCCGAGCCCTGCGGTGGCGAGCATCTCTAGATGCTTGGCGGCTATCGTGCCGGCGCCGAGCAGGGCCAGCGTGGGCGCCGGCCTGACCGCCAGCTCTTGGGCGGCAAGGACCGAGACGGCCGCCGTGCGCGCCGCCGAGATCTCGCCCGCCGGGAGCAGATCTACGATCCGCGCGCTCAACGGGTCGAACAACGCGATCAGACCGTCAGCGCGCGGCAGGCCGCGCTTGACGTTTGCGGGGGCCGCGTTGATCAGCTTGAGGCCGACGCATGGGTCGCCGGCCCCAAGGTATGCGTGCATGGCAATCGAGCGAGCCGGCGCCGAGTCGGGCGCCCGCCAGTGAAGTGAAGTCTGCGGCGCGAGCAGCGTGCTGCCTGCGCTTCGCTGCAGAAATGCGTCGCGCACGACCGCGAGCACGTCGATCGACGCCAGCGCGCTGCTCACCTGCTCGGCTGTGTGCAGCCTTGGCGCAGTCATGACGGCCTCGCGAAGACGATGTGATTGACGTGCATGTGCTTCCGCGGGCGGAAGTCGCCGTGGGGCGGGTCGGTCCAGCTCGCTCGTGTCACCTCGGTCTGCCAACCGGCAAACAGGTCGTGTACTTCTCGCCGGGAGAAGTACCTGAAAAGGGTGTCCTTGTACAGGAACGTATTGCCGGATACAGGCGAACCCTCGCCGAACGTCGAGTCAGAGAGATCGAACAGGTTCGCCGCCAACAACCCGTCCTCCTTCAACACCCTTCTGACTTCAGCGAGCACCGGCGCCAGATCGGACACCTGTCCCAATACGTCGAGCGCCGTCACCGTGTCGATTGTGTGATCGGCGAACGGAAGCGAGAGGATGTCGCCGAGAATGAGCGGGGCAGCGCGCCCACGGGCACGTAGAAGGCGATCGGCACGTCGCAGGGCGGTCATCGAGATGTCCAGCCCCACTACGTCAAGACCGCCCTGCTGGAGCGCCACCAGATTGCGCCCGTCGCCGCACCCGAGGTCAAGGCAGCAACCTCGCGCGCGATCGAGGACATCCTCGAGGATCGGCATCGGCTCCTGGCTCCAGAGCGGTGCCTCGGCGTTCTCGACGTAGGCGCGATCCCACCCGTGTTCGGCGGCAATGTTCTTGTTCATCGCAATCATCCTCCTTGGTAGAGTTTGCAGCGTCGGGTCAGTGGGTCGATCTGCGTCGCTTCACCGGCGGTCGCGACCGCGTACAGCTCAAGGTCGTCGCTGTTCTGAGCGGCTGATCGGGCGAGCTGGTCTTCAAAGTGACCGCCGGTCATCTCCTGGTGGAATCCGACCGCGGGCAGTCCGGCGAGCAGCAGGTCGCGGCGCAGACGGGCGAGGTGAGCTGGGGTGGCTACCAGGACGATCAGCGGCAAGGCCGACGCGAGGAAGCCGGACTCGTCCGCCGTGGGGTAGTCGATCACCTTCAGCGAATCCTCGCCGCCAGCCGCGCCGAGGCTGTGGTACAGGCCGAGCATGGCGTGAGCCGCTGCGTTGATCGCCGGGCCCGGATCCAATCGCTTGTTGATCGCCACGACTATCTTTTGATCAGGGCGTTGAGACATGGGTCGCCTTTCTGTTGAAGTGCGGGAGCCAGAACCTTCTGTAGATGGGAGCGTCCCTCGACAGGTAAAGGTCGTCGAGGAGTTCGCTCAGACTCGGCAGGTGCGAGAGGCCAAGGCGCGCCAGCGCGGCGTCCCCGAAGTCATAAGCCCCACCACCGTCGGGGCACACGACCACCACCGTCTGTCCCGGTGGGCGCCCATCGAGCCAGCGCAACGCGGCTATCAACGCCGCGCCGCTCGAGCCGCCGACGGAGAGGGCCGTCTGCTCCTCGAGCGTCCTGCAGGCCGCGATCGCGAGCTCGTCGGAGACTATGAGCGCGCGGTCGCGCTCCTGCGCGCGGACGAACACACTGCACTGGGCCGAGCCGATGCCGGTGAGCAGGCGACGACCGTGGCCGTCGCGCAAGGCATGCGAGCCCGGTATGTCCACCGGCACGACGCGCGCTGGAACCCCGGAGGCGCGCACGCGCGCCGCGATCCCCGCCGCCGTGCCTCCAGTGGAGCACGGCACCATAATCGCATCGGCCTCCGGCGCGCCCACGACGATCTCCATGCCCGTGCCGTAGTAGTGCGCGTCGGGATTGGCCGGTGACCCGTACTGGTTCGTCCAGATGCGGTTGTCGTCCTCGCCGAGCAGATCCTGCACGCGCTCAAGGCGTGCGAGCAGGTAACCGCCGTTCTCGTCGACCTCCGATACGCACTCGACACGGGCCCCCGCCTGCAGCACTCGCTCCACGTTTCTCGCGGACGCGTTTGGATCGAGCACCACGATCACCTGAAGACCGCGCGCGCGGGCCTGAATCGCAAGTGCGACGGCAAAATTACCGCTGCTCGACTCGACCACCGTCGCGCCGGGGGCCAGCCGTCCTTCGGCCGCAGCGTGATCGAGCAGTCCGCGCACGGTACGCGCCTTGATCGAGCCGCCTCCGCCATTCTGACTCTCGAGCTTCAACAGCAGACGGTGGTCGCGGCCGCCTACGCGCACCCGCAGTTCGCGCAACGGCGTTTTCCCGATCGAGGCATCAAGTCGAAGGCGGGTCTGGCCGCCCGTATGCAAGTTGGAACCGCGACCTCCTGATTGGTTCAGATGCATCCCTACTCCTCCATGTTGCTCAGCGCGGACCACACCGCGCCTGTGCGTCATGGCGAAGATGACGCTCGCCAGAGCCTGCGTCCGGAGAGGGGCGTCCCGCGGGCAGCCCTCGCTGTGGCGGTCGATCGCGCGCACGCGCCCGGCGCCTAGCCGGAGCCTCGACCATCCCAACGCCCGTCCGGGGGGCGGGAGATGGCGCACACTGCAGATTCCAAACTTCTCTGCCAGTCGGCGCTGTCAGCCGATCATCGAGACACCTGTCCGACGGACAAGGTCGCCGCTGTCCGTCAGATTTCGGGAAGCTCGTCGACGAAGTGCACGTCGACGTTCTCGAGCGCGAACCGTCGCTCCGAGGAACCCGGCGGGGTGTGATCCTCGATCAGCTCGATGAAGGCGCGCCGAGTCTGCTTTTTTGCTTCCGAGTCCAGACGCTTGTGCAGGCGCGCGCGGGCACGAACGACCGCTTCGGGATCAACGTTGCCTCTAAAAGCGCAGTACTCCTTGAGCGAAATCGTCCGATCGGTGTCGTTGCCGGTGCCGTTGTTGACCGCCTCGAAGTGTCGCTTGGCCAGGAAGAGCAGCAGCGACCACTGAGCATCCGCCCCCTTTATGTGTGCTCTTACTATCGGCCCGGAATCGTCCTCCAAGTAGATGCCCTGCTGCTCCTCACAGACGGACATGACGCGGTGGCCGCGCGGGCGACGCCCTTCCGCCGGTGTCGGCTTCACCTTCAGGCCCAGCTGCTGGAAAGGATCGAACGGCCACACGCGCTTGAGCGTGTGTATCGCGGAGATCACCGCGTAGCTGCCCGAGGTCGATGCGTGCATGCCCAGATCTTCAGCCCAGCCCTGATCGGCCTCGTGCCAGAGTTTGTCGATGTGCGAGACCACCTCCGCCACAGCAGGGTCGCTGAAGTCTCGCTCGCCGCAAGGGTGCATCAGAGCGCGCAGACCGAGGCTGAAGCTGAGGATGCGCCATGTACGAGTATCGACCTGCTTGTCGATGCTGACCTGCTCGGTCCAGCTCTGGCGATTGGCCGCCAGCCAGTCGATGCCCTGGCGGGCGACGTCGCGGTGCTCTTGGGAGCCGCGCGCGAGTGTCAGTACAGCAAGACCGGTGGCCCCCGCGCAGGGTCCGCCCCCCACCATCTGCTCCCAGTAGCGCTGACGCTGGTGACGTTGCGCGTTTTCCGTCACGTGGTCACGGGCGGCATTCACCGCTTCGTCGATGCGCTTGGCCCCTGTGGGAGTGGAATACATGCCCAAGCGCTCCAGCGCGTGCACGGCGACCATCGTGCCCGGCAACCACAACAACTCCCCGTGCTTGGGCCTGGACTGCGACCAGCCACCCGCCTCAAGGCGGTTCTCCAGCAACCAGGAGTAGGCGAAGCCGATACCGGCCGCGATGTCCTTTTCCTGCCGCACGGCGGGATAGCGCATCAGTCCCCACAGCGCGTACGCCGGCAACCGGGTCCACTCGCCGCGACTGACGCCCGGCTGTAGGGCGCCCGTAGGCTGAGTCTGCTGCCGTACCTGCTTGGCGAGGTAGGAGAGGCCCCTTTTGATTAGCCCGTCCTGGTGCGTGAATCCACGAATCCGCAGGATCTCGAGCACCTGAGCGGTCGCGACGATTGTCGTCGGCGCGTTCGCCACCTCCTCGAGCTTTTGCGGCCATCCGCCGTCCTGGGGCGACTGACGATCGCTTAGCAGGCACTCCAAACCCTTAAATCTGTCAGCAAACGTGTTCATTTCGCGACCCGATCATATTCACAGCCCCGATCGCTGTGCAGTGCGACATGTTGGAGAGTTCCGAAAGCCCGTGTCAGAACCGGGTCGACGGTCAGCGCCGGGTTGAACTCCTACGCGAATGGCAGAAGATGAGTGCCGTTCGCTGCCGAGTTGCCAAAGGAGAGTCGGCAGCCCGCTCGTAAACCGCACACTTGAGCGAGATTCTCCCACGCGCCCGGCGTGATTCGAACACGCGACCTTCCGCTCCGGAGGCGGACGCTCTATCCACTGAGCTACGGGCGCAACGGACACCGCCAAAGCGACGTCATGCGCTCTTCAGCTTAGTGCCTGGGCCCGCATCAATGCGAGCCCTCCCGCTACCGTCCCACCCATGGACCTCTCCCTCTTCTTCGCCGGCACCGGTGGCTCGGTGCCTTCGCCCCGGCGAGGGCTGCCCGCGATCCTGCTGCGGCGCGGAGGGGACCGGCTGCTGTTCGACTGCGGCGAAGGCACCCAGCGTCAGTTGATGCGCTCGGCCGGGCTGGCGGACCTGAACTGCATCTTCATCACTCATTTCCATGCCGATCACTGGCTCGGGATCCCCGGCATGCTGAAGTCCTTTGCCCTGCGCGAGCGCGAGCAGCCGCTCACCATCTATGGGCCGCTCGGGCTGGCCAAAGTCATGGAAGAAACGCGCTTTATCTACGGCCGTCTGCCCTACCCACTGCAGATCGAGGAGCTCAAACCCGGTGAGTCCGTGCGCTTCGAGGGCTACGAGGTGACCGGCGTCCCGGTCATGCACAAAGGCGCCAGCGCATTTGGTTATGCGATCGTCGAGCAGTCACGACCCGGGCACCTCGACCCAAAGCTCGCCGAGCAGCTCGGCGTCACACCCGGGCCAGACTTCGGCAAGCTAACGCGCGGGGAGACCGTGGGCGGCGTCGCTCCCGAGCAGGTGATGGGACCGACGCGCGAGGGGCGCAAGATCGTGATCTCCGGCGACACCGGACCGTGCGAGGCGCTGAAGATCGCCGCGCACGAAGCAGATGTGCTGG
>DASTPN010000137.1:0-15171 GCA_035719985.1 Solirubrobacteraceae bacterium
AGATAGAGGTCCTGGATCTCCTTGGCCGCGTCTTCGAATCCGTAGCGCTGCACCAGGTTGTTGTAGAAGTTCTGCTTGCGCGAGCCCATGCCACCGACGTACAGGGCGATGAACGGGCGCATCGCGTTGCGCGCGCCCTCCAGGTCGTCGGTGATGAAGACGTTCACCGTCGGTGCGATATCGAAGCCGTCGAGACTGCGACCCGCGCGATCGGCGCCTTCCTGCAGCAAAGGCCGCAGCTCGGAGACGTGCTCCGGCGAGAACAGTGTTGGAATCCAGCCGTCAGCGATCTCGCCGGCAAGCGCGGTGTTCTTCGGCCCGATCGCCGCCAGATAGACGGGGATACGCTCCTGCACGGGTGAGATCGTCAACTTCAGTGCCTTGCCCGGACCGTCGGGCAGCGGCAGTTCGAGCGTCTCTCCCTTGAACTCGACGCGCTCGCGCGCAAGCGCCATGCGGACCACCGCCACGTACTCGCGCGTGCGCTGCAGCTGCTTGCCGAAACGCTGCCCGTGCCAGCCCTCGGCCACCTGTGGGCCGGAGGAGCCGATGCCGATGATCATGCGCCCACCGGAGAGCTGGTCGATCGTGGCAGCGGTCATTGCCGTCATCGCCGCCGAGCGGGCGGGCATCTGAAAGATGCCCGCGCCGAGGCGGATCTTGCTCGTCTGCCCGGCCAGCCAGGCGAGCACGGTCGCCGTGTCCGAGCCGTAAGCCTCGGCCGCCCACACCGAGTCGTAGCCGAGCTTCTCGGCTTCCTGGACGATCTCCAGCTGGTCTTGGGATGAGAGGCCCAGGCCCCAATAGCCGATGTGCACGCCTAGCTTCATCTGAAAACGTCCTTTCCGCGGTTGGGCTACTTGCGCCTAGAGCGCGTCGCCCGGGCGAACGAACATGATCTCAGGAACGACGCAGGCGGGGGAGACGCGCAGCATGAAGCGGACCGACTCGGCGATGTCCTGTGGGCGGATCATCTCCTCGGCCTTGACCTGGCCCTTGACGAAATCGGTCATCGGCGTGTCCACGAACGCCGGGCACAGCGCCAGCGACTTGATGCCGTCTTTGCCGAGCTCCTTGTTCATCGCTTCGGTCCAGCCGACAACAGCGTGCTTGGTGGCCGAGTAGACCGACAGCCACGCCTCGGCGCGCTTGCCGGAGATCGAGGAGGTGTTGACGACTAGGGCGTTTGAGTGCTCGGCGCCGGCGGCTTTCAGCATCTCGAGCGACTCGCGGTAGAAGAGGACGATCTGGCGTAGGTTGACGGCGATCTGCATGTCGAGGTACTTGGTCTGGATCTCGCCGACAGTGGCGCCGATCCCGACCCCTGCGTTGTTGACGAGCACGTCCAGCCGCCCATAGTGCTCCTTGTGCGCGGCGACGACCTTCTGGACCTCTGACTCCTCGGCCAGCGAGGCGGGCACCGCGTGGACGTCGAAGCCCTCGGCGGCAAGCTCATCGACAGCTCCCTGCAGCTTCTCCGGGCGGCGCGCGGCCATCGTCACGCCAAAGCCTTCCTCGCCCAGCACTCGCGCGATGGCCAGCCCAATCCCACTCGATGCCCCGGTAACGATCGCTGCTCGCTCCGCCATGTCGCTCCCTCCGTTGGTTGTGAGCGGGTATCAAACCACGGTCAGGCGCTCGCCCGCGCTCTGCCGGACACCGTGTTGGCGGGCCTGAGCACTCGCGTTGGCCTCGGCCCGCTGGTAGCGTCTAGGCCGCCGCGCAAACAGGCGTGGCAAGGGCCCGTAGCTCAGTTGGTTAGAGCCGTCGACTCATAATCGATTGGTCCCTGGTTCGAGTCCAGGCGGGCCCACTCCAAGGAACTGGTCTATGCCGCTTCGCTTTGTTCTGGCCAGATGCCGGTGCGCACCCGTTCATAGAGGGTGTCCGGCGCGAGGTCCGCGCCCCCCGGCCAACAAACGGTGCCGGTCTCAGCGTCGGCATGAGCCTCGGCGAAACCATCTGGTGTGATTGCTCGCTCGAACACCGGCCCGCGCATGCGGTCCAACACGTAGACATCGCCAGTCTTGCCGTCAGCGAACGTCAGGCGCAAGACGCCATGTTCGGGGACCGTCACGTGGGTTATGTCGGGAGTCAGGCCGATCATCGCAGTGGCTCGATTTCCTTCAGTGTGCCACCTTCCCGCGCCAGGCGCCAGTTCTCCGCCAGCTCTGCGGAGTGCACCTCCGCCCAGGCAAGGACGAGGCGAAGCTCGCGACGTGGCAGATCGCTGTCGAGCACTTCAAGTGTGTCGATCTGGACCTTCGCGCCACGCCCGGCCGCGCGCACATGGAAGTGTGGCGGCCCATGGTCGTCGAAGTACATCGTGATCGTGATCCCAAAGAAGCGGCTTATTGTCGGCATGCAGACGAATCCTCACATGCCGACCGGTCGTCAGGACTACCGCGGAGACGGTCCTCAGCTTGGCGCCAAAAAGTAAACCCGCGCCGGTGGGTGCGGCTCCCATGAGAACACCTGCCACGGCCGCCCGTGGTACATCACCTTGCCGCTCCTCGGCAGATGCCTGGGGCCGGCGTTCAAGCCCGCGATCTGAAGCGAGCCTTCGCGCACGTACGCCAAGCCACCAGTAGACCCCTCGAGCGTCCCGACGAAATCCTGGTACTGCGAGGCGAGCGGTGTGAAGCGCGCGGCGACGTGCTTGACGATGCCGCCCCACGCGGAGTTGCGCACCGTCGCGCAACTCCGTGCCGCCAGCGCCTTCGCCGGCGCCGGCACCAACAGCGCGACGTGCAGCTTGCCGTTCGGCATCGCGTTGACTTGCGCGACGCGCGCAAAGTAGGAGACGCCGTGCGCCTTTACCGTCGCGCCATCGCTCGGCAGCCGCGGCGCCGGCTGCAGCGTTCCCATTAGGAACTTGCTTGCCGGCCGTGGTGGTGGGCCGCCGTACAGATCGATCGGCACGCCCGTGAAGCGTGTGACCAGCTTCACGTAGCCGACGTCGTCCTGCACCGACATCACGAAGCTGCCGACCTTCACTCCGTTCTGGCGCAACGCGCCGGAAATCGGGGCGATGATGTACGGGCCGCCGACATCCGCCAGGACCTTGCCGTTTCTGAGCACCCGCAGGCGCACGATGTGCCAGTGCGGGGTGTAGACGATCTGGTGTACGACGGCGTAGCCCGCCGAGGGACTGTCGCTGGCGACCGCGTTTACCAGTTCGGCCGAGCCCGCGACATGGGCGACGTCTTCGCCGACCTCGTGGCCGGTCAGCTCGCCCAGGTAGATCTTGCGCGCGACCGCCGCATCAACGGCTCCGATCGTGCTGGCAGTGGCAGGACCACACGCGCCCTCGGTGTTGGCTTGTGCGAGCACGCTGCGGGCGTGCCCTGATTCATCCGGGTCCGCTAGCGCCACCGCTCCGCCGACAAGTGCGATCGCGACGAGCGCGCCGACCATCCAGCGCGCGGCTGATCGCCTTCTCTTCGGTCCTGGCATCGCGATGAGGTTGGTTGGCCTTGCTTAGGGGAAGCTGAGCGGCCGGTGAGAGATGTCATACCTCCCACCGCCAGTTCAACATATCGGACAGCCGACGGACCGTAGCTACCGCGCGAACGCCTGGTTGGCCAGCGACGGGTCGCTGATGGTGTCAAACGCCACAAGCTTGCCCGCTGGGTTATAAGTGAGAACGTCGGCGCTCTCAGCCGACTGACCATCGATGGTGACCGTGGTGAGGACGATCACCCTGTCGCCATCGGCAATGAAGTCGTGCGGCATGGTACGAAACCCCTTGCCGAGGAACTGTCCCCACAGCTCGCCGACCTCCTGCTTGCCTTTGTGCTGGCCTGTCAAGGCGTTGTCGCCGCGCACGGTCCAGACGATCGAGTCGTCGATGTTGCGCATCGCGCCCTCGGCATCGCCGTTGCTGAAGGCGGCATAAGCGGCCTGCGCCGTCTGCTTATTCTCTTGAGAGCTCATCGTCTTGGCCTTTCGTTGGAGGGGTGCGCGCACGACAAGGATCAGTCCCTCTGTTTGCACGCAGACTCGGTCATCCCCGTTAATCGCTGCGGCCGGCGTCATGTCGGTCTTGGGCCGAGCGCTATCTCATTGTGTACCCGCAGTCGCCCAGGGTCATTCCGTCCCTGCTTGCTGGCCGTCCCCTCCGACGGGCTCACTACGCTTCTAGCTGTGGAATCGATGGCGGGAGAGCGCGTCGCAGTCATAGACCTTGGGTCCAACTCGTTTCGCATGGTCGTCTTCCATGTGGACGCCGGTGGCTGGGAGCGCGAGCAAGAGCTCTCGAGCGCTGTGCGCATCGGCGAGGGCCTGCTGGCAAGCGGCCGGCTCGGCGAGCCGGGGATGCAGCGCGGGCTGCGTGCACTGGGCGAGTTCGCCGCGGCTTGCGAGCATGCTGACCTTGGTGGCGGCCAGATCGACGCCGTGGCTACCAGCGCGATCCGTGATGCCGCCAACGGCACGGATTTTCTCGACGTCGTGCGCGAACAGACCGGCTTTGACGTGCGCGTGCTCAGCCGCGAGCAGGAGGCCCGCTACGGCTACCTGGCGGCGGTTCACTCGACCACGCTGACCGATGGTTGCGTGCTCGACCTTGGCGGCGGCTCACTGCAACTCGTGCACGTCGCCGGGCGGATTGCACGCGAGTCGGGCTCCTGGCGGTTGGGTGCGGTCAGGATGACGGAGCGTTTCCTCTCCGATGGAGGACCCACCCAGCCGGCCAAGCGCGGACAGTGCAAGGCGCTACAAGCTCATGTCGCCCGCAAGCTCGAGCGCGGCGCCCCGTGGCTTGCCGGCAGCGGCGAGCGCCTCGTCGGTCTCGGTGGCACCGTACGCAACCTCGCCAGTGCCGCCGAGCGCGCGGCGGGTCTGCCTGCCGAGGAGGTTCAAGGCTTCGTGCTCACAGACGCCGCGCTGGACGAGCTGATCGAGCGCCTGGCGGCGCTACCGCCCTCTGAGCGTGGCAGCGTCCCTGGCATCAAACCGGCGCGGGCAGACATCGTCCTGGCGGGCGCGCTGGCGATCCAGCAGGTGATGCGCCAAGGCGAGTTCGCAGCACTCGAGGTAACCGGCGCCGGTCTGCGCGAGGGCATTCTGTTTGAGCGGCGCCTGCTCACGAGCCAGACGCCGGCCCTACAGGCCGCTCGCGCCGCCTGAGCCGCAGCGCGCCAGGCATTGACCCATCTTGCGCGACTGACGCACGCGCGTCATCCAGGCTGCAGCTCAGCCGCGCGGGTGCGCTTCGAGTGCCTGCTCGCGCCCGAGACAGTCGAACAGCACCAGCACTTGTGGACCCGGCACCGGACCGTGCCAGCTCTCATGCGGGACCTGCGGGCAGTCGTGCAGGACTGCCGCGGTCGCCGCGTTGCCGCCACGATCGGCATAGGCACCACCGAGCACGACATAGCGTGCTTCGCCACGGGCGATCAGTCGCGCCAAGCTATGCCCATCTAGTACCGGGTCACTGCCGCCGTAGCCACCCAATGCACCGGCGCGTGAGCCAAGCAGGATCAGCGGCGCCGCGGTGGGGGAGGCGTCGGCGAGCACACTCCAACGGCTCGCGGGCTGATGGCTGTCGACGTAGGCGACCAATTTGCGGTTTTCGCGCATCGCCTTTTCTTCGACGCCGTACAGCCCGAAACCGGTTGCTTCGTGCGGCCCGGCAGCGGGGAACGTGCCCTCGACCGGAGCCAACCATGTCGTCGTCGCGTACGCTGTTGGCGCCACCAACAACACCGCCAACAGGAACGTCACAGCCGGCAGCGCCAGTCGCCGCACGGCGACGGCAAGCAGGCCGAGCGCGGCACCCACGATCAAAAACGGAATGAACCACTGCAGATAATCCTGTTGTTCGAGGATCACGATCTGGGCCGCGACCGTCCCGACCACCGCCAGCACTAGAAGAGACAAACGCGGATCGCGCCCGCGCGCGAAGTCCACGAAAGTGGAGACGCCGGCGCCGACCATTGCCGCGGCACCCGGGGCCAGGGCGGAGATGTAATAAGGGTGAACGATGCCTTTGGAGTAGCTCAGCACCACCAGCTCGACCGCGAACCAACCGCCGAGCACGAGTAGCGCAGCCAGGCGCGGGTCGCGACGATCGCGGCCGCGAGAGAGAGTTTGCAAGGCTAGAGCCAATAGTCCGAAGATCGCAAATGGCAGCAGCCACGCGCCCTGGCCGTTCAGCTGCGACTCGAATAGTCGCAGCGGGCCGACTTTGCCGCCGAAAGCGATCGGGTTGACATAGCGACCGTTGGGCAGCAGCTTCGAGCCAGTCGCGCCGACCGGCGGCTTTGCCGGCGTCTTGCTCGAACCTGTGCCTGTGGAGGTGTGCGCCGTCACGGGGCGCGGCGTGGCGGGAACCGTTCCCCCGGGCTTGATCGATACGTTGCCCGGACCACCGACCTCGCCTTCGACGCGACCGAAGCCGTTGTATTCAAAGGTCAGCCCGATCTCGGTGTTGTTGGTCGAACTGCCCACGAACGGCCGTTTGGAAGCGGGCGTGAGTTCGACCAACGCGATCCACGAAAAGGAGACAAGGCCCATCACCAGTCCGGCCGCCACCAGTGCCAGCAGGCGCCGGCCCCAGCCGCCCGGAGCACAGACGAGGTAGCCGAGTGCGATCGACGGCACAGCCAGATAGGCCGCAAGCGTCTTGGTGTTGAAGGCCAGTCCGATCAGGACAGCGGCGACCAGCAACCAGGCAATGCGGCCACCGTCGATCGAGCGCAGAGCGGCGCCGCAGGCCAGCACCAGCAGCAACACCAGCAGCGGGTCGACCCCGTTGGCGCGCGAGACGGCGACGAATACCGGGAAGACAGCGAGCGCGAGCGCGGCGGCGAGCGCCGCCAGCACACCCAAGCGGCGAGCCAGGATCAGGTACAGCGCAAGTACCGTCAGCGTGCCGATGATCGCCTCCGGCAACAGCAAACTCAGCGGTGTGAAGCCGAACACCTTCGCGCTTGCGACTTGTACCCACACGCCCAGCGGCGGCTTGTCGATCGTGACCAGGCCGCCCTGATCGAACGAGGCGTAGAGGAAGTTGTGCAGCGAGCCGAGCATCGACTTGACGCCAGCCGAGTAGAACGTGTTACCCCACGCGTTCTGACTGAGCTTGACCGTGTTGAGAACGAGCGAGAGTGCGAGGATCGCCACCAGCGCCAGGTGCGCCGGTGAAAGTGCACGGCGCCACGGGATCCGCTGCGCGCGAGCGGGCGCCGCTGGACTTCTCTGCGCTTGGGTTGACATCGCCTTAGTCACCGGATGAGCTTGGACCGACGGCTTCGACGGACTGTAGGCAGGGCGGCGGGATGAAGCCGGCCTGCGTCCGCGCCGCGCTCAGCCCGGGCCCTCCCGGCAGCGGCGCCAGGAACGGGGTGAGCGCGGGCTCGGTCAGCGTTGGCTGTTCGATCACCGGTCCGGAGACGCGTGGCTGCAGCGGCGCCGGCGGCCCGACCAGCGAGAAGCCGATCGTGCTGTTGCCGGGCGGCACGCTCAGCGCTCGGTGGATCTGGACCGGCGTAGTCGTCAGCAGGCGCTGTTCGTTGACCGCGCCCGGGTAGTGGATCAGCAGCGTCACCGGGTGGGCAGCGTGCATGTAGATGCGCATCCGCAGCGTTGCTTCGCGAGCCACCGGCGAGGGATTGGAGAGTTCGATCCCTTCGGTACCGCACGCCGTGCGCAGCGGATATAGCGTGCCGGCGCGCAGGGCAGCCAGTTGCGCGGAGGGGCGCAGACGGACAAGCTGAGCGGCGAACGGACGCAGGTCGAAGAACATCAGGTCGTGAGCCGGGCTGAACAGGGGATAGACGCCTAGTATCCGCTCGAGCATCGGCGCCAGACGCGGTCGTGCGAGGGCGCTATAGCCGTGCGGATCGATCCACAGGCCGTCAAAGCCATTGGCGGCGGCCGCGACCAGCGACAGGTACAGCGGCTGCGTGGCCAGCGGCGCCTGCCAGTCCGCCGGCCTGCCCTTCATCGCGCCGTAGCTCCAGCGCAGCCGGTTGGAGGCGTGGATCGGGCCGCGCGCCAGTTCGTAGGTGGTGCCGTAGTTGGGGTTGGGCGCCGAGACGTTCGTGCCGTTGGCGCCATATCCCTCCGGAAACGGGACATACGGCAGCTGGAAGATCGCGGCACCCGCCGGCATACGCGCTTCGATCTCGCGCACGAAGCTCGCGTCGCTGGCCCACTGCTTGGCGTCCTTTTCGTACTTAGGCACGAAGAAGCTCGATGTCTCATCGACGATGCCCAGCGCCAGAACGACGGCACACACGGTCGCCCCGGCGCCGATCGCGCTCGCTCGCGATGAGACACGCGCCGAGAGTCTGCGCAAGCCCGCGTCGAGCCCCAGCATCGCGGCCAGCAGCGAGAAGAAGGCAATGAACAGCGAGATTCGGTTCCAGCCGCGGATGTCGCGCGTGACGAAGAAGGCGATCAGGCTGGAGAGGCCGCCAATAGTCGCCAGCACGAACGACAGCGACACACCCAGCGCGGCAGGACGGTAGATCGACGTCGGTCCCATCCGCCGTCGCAGAGATCCTGCGACGCCACCGGCGCCGACGATGCCGGCAATCGCCACCAGCGCGATCAGGCCCAGCCACAGGAAGCCGATGCTGCCGACCGCGCCGAGGTTCTCATAACAGGCCTCGCAATAGCCGGTGGAGGTCGCTTCGATGTATTTCTGGTTGACGCCCGAGAGCGGCCCAAAGCGGTGCGCCTCGACGGGCAGCAGCAAGTCGCTGAGGCGCAGGCCGAACTGATCAGCTTCGATCGTCGTGCGCTTGATCGCCGTGTTGGCGCCGTGCGCGGAGCGGTAGGACAGCGTCGGCGAGATGTTCGCCGCCAGCGTCAACGCGACCAGCGCGGCTGCAAGCACGCCCGAGAAGAACGCGAAGCGCCCGCGTCCGACCAACAGCGCCAACAGGCCCCCGCTGAGCAGCAACAGGATCGCGAACACCGCGTAGTACAGGCCGGTCGAACCGACGATCAGGCAGCAGACGATCGTCAGCAACGTAGTGGCAGACAGCCATGAGCCAATCCGGGCTGGCCACGCCCTTGCGGTCGCCTCGTCGCGCGCGCCTGCTCGGTGCGCGAATAGGCCCGGCGCCAACCACAGGCGCATGAACAGCAATGCGCCCAGCGGCACCCCGTAGTAGGCCGAGAGCAGCACCTGCGACTCGCCGCGGTAGAAGTGGTAGGGCAGCAGCGCGAAAATGCAGGCACCGACGATCGCTGCGCCGATTGAGACGCTGAGCAGGCGCAGCGCGGCAAAGGCCGTCATGGCAACCAGCGCGAACGTCAGCAGGAAGAAGACGTTCAACACCCAAGCCGGGTTCTGCGAGAACAGACCGAGCGCCCGCACGATCAGCAGGCTGAGGTTGTCGCCGCCCTGTGGAAAGTCGTAAAGCTGCAGACCAAATGGGGCGCCCAGCGACGGGTTCACCTGGTAGGAGCCGTGACTGAGGATGCCCTTGATCAGCAGCAAGTAGAACTTGGTGTCTCCCTCGCTGGCGTAGTTCCAAGGCAGCGACAGGTGGCCTTCGCCGACGTTCAGGACAAGCGCGGCGGCGATCACACTCACAACGGCGGCAAAAAGCGCGCCAAGCACCGCCAGAGAGTGCCCGCGTAGCCAAATCCAGCTATGAACGCCTGCGCCGCGCGTTTGGCCGGTTGGCTCCGAAGCGGCCGCCGGAGACGATCCACCGGCGGCGGGAGGGGTGGCCGCCTGGCTCATCGTGTCAAGCCGGCCAGCAGTCGATCGATGTCGCTCTCGTCGTTCCAGGCGCCTATCGACGCCCGCAGCCAGGGGCGCTCGGGAATGTTGCGCAGCACGACGCCGACCTGCGCGAGCGCGTCGCGCTCGGCCTCCGGATCGGCGCTCGTGAAGGAGACGAGCGTGCTGCGCGGATCGCGCGGCGCCACCTCGCGGCCGTGCTCGCGCAGGCAATCGACCAGCACGCCGGCCAGCGAGCTCGAACGTTCATACACGCGCTCCCAGCCATAACGCTCCAGCACGTCTATCGCCGTAAGCGCGCTGGCCAGCGCCTCGGCGGACAGAGCTGGGGTATCGAAGCGACGGGCGTCCTCGTGCAGGTGAGCGTCGATACCAAGCGCGGGGTCGGCGAGGTTGCCGTAACCGCGCCTGCGCGAGGCCAGACGCTCGCGCAGAGCCGGCGTCACGTACAGCATGCCCGTGCCATCCGGTCCGCACAGCCACTTCTGACCCGCACCTGCGTATGCGTCACAGCTCAGCGCGTGTATATCCACGTCGAGGGCGCCAACACCCTGGGCGCCGTCAAGCAAGACAGTTACACCCGCCTTCGCCACGTCCGCCAAGCCCGTCGGTGCCAGCAGGCCGCTCATCCAACCTACGTGACAGCACGCCACCAGGCGCGTCTGAGCACCGACCGCCTCATCGATCTTCTCCAGCGGTGCCATCAGCACGCTCACCCCATACAGATCGCGGGCGGCGGCTAGGGCGCCGAGTAGGCCTGGGTGCTCCTCGTCGCTGGTGAGGATCTCATCACCCGGACGCAGGCCCAAGCCGTCGATCACGATCGCCAGGCCCTCGCTTGTACAGGTGGTAAGCGCCACGTCCGCAGCCTCGCAGCGCAATGCGCGCGCATAGGAGTCGCGTAGTGCGAGCGCCAACTCTTTGCGGCGATCGAAATGCTCGCGCGCTCGACCGCGGGCAGCCTCGCCGAGCAGCTCATCGGCTCCGGCCTGCGCGGCCTCGGCCGCGAGCGGGCCGTCGGTACCCGCGTTCAGGTAGGCCAGCCGCTCCAATACTGGAAATCGCCTGCGTAGGTCCTCATTAGTCACGGGCGGGGAGGATAAGGCGGCGAGCGCCAACATGGGACACTTGCAAGGGGGACACGCAAGAAAAGGGGAAGGTATGGCCGACACAGACGAGCAGGTCCCGCTGTGGGAGCCCTCCGCCGAGCGAACGGCGGCGGCGCGAATGACGCACTTCATGGCGTGGGCGGGCGCGCGCCATGGACGCGAGTTCCGCGACTACGCGGAGCTGTGGCAATGGTCGGTCGACGAGCTCGAGCGGTTCTGGGGCGACATCTGGGAGTACTGCGGCGTGCGCGCCTCGACGCCGTACGAGCGCGTGCTCATTTCAGAGCAGATGCCCGGCGCCGATTGGTTTGCGGGAGCCAAGCTCAACTACGCGGAGAACCTGCTGACGCGCAAGCTCGATGCACCCGGCCTCCACGACCACGGAGGCGAACCCGACCCCGAATCGCGTGCGAACCGCACCGCGGTCCTGCACGCCTCGGAGTTGCGAGATCAGTACCCACCCGCCCAGCTGAGCTGGGGAGAGCTTGCCGAACAGGTCGCCGCAGTCGCCGCTGGACTGCGCACGCTTGGTGTAAAGCGTGGCGATCGCGTCGCCGCCTACATGCCGAACATCCCCGAGACGCTCGTCGCGTTTCTAGCGACGGCCAGCCTCGGCGCCATCTGGTCCTGCGCGGCGCCCGAGTTTGGCGCGCGCAGCGTGATCGACCGCTTCGCCCAGATCAAGCCGAAGGTTCTGCTGGTCGTGGATGGCTACCGGCACGGCGGCAAGGACTTCGACCGCCGTGATGCGCTCACCGCGATCCTAGACGGGCTGCCGAGCGTCGAACAGCTCGTGCTGTTGCCTTATCTGGATGGCTCGGCGCAGGCTGAGGATGTGCTTGCCGCAGACAGCGACGCACTCGCTGCAGACCAAACGTCCATCGGCGGGCTCAGCTGGGACGACCTGCTCGGCCTGGGCTCACCTGGCGGCGTCGTGGCTGAGCTTCAGTTCGAGCAGGTGCCGTTTGACCATCCCTTGTGGGTCCTATATTCCTCCGGCACGACGGGACTTCCGAAGGCGATCGTGCACGGGCACGGCGGGATCCTGCTCGAGCAGTTGAAGAAGAGCATGCTGCACCTGGACCTGCATCGCGGCGATCGGATGTTCTGGTTCACCACCACCGGCTGGATGATGTGGAACTTCCTGGTCGGCTGCCTGTTCGGCGAGGCGGCAATTGTCCTCTACGACGGCAGTCCCGGCTATCCCGACCTCGGCCGGCTGTGGCAACTGGCTGAGCAGACCGGTATCACCTGCATGGGCGTCAGCGCCGGCCTGCTCACTAGTTGCGAGAAGGCTGGGGTCGAGCCTGCTCGCGATTACGACCTGCACCGCCTGCGCGCGATCGGCTCGACCGGCTCGCCGCTGCCGCCCGAGGGGTTTCGCTGGGTCTACGAGCACGTTGGGGGCGACACCTGGTTGTTCTCGACCAGTGGGGGCACCGATGTCTGCACGGCTTTCGTCGGCGGCTGTCCGCTGTTGCCCGTCTACGAGGGAGAACTCCAGTGTTTGGCCCTGGGATGCGCGGTGGAATCCTGGGACGAGCAGGGCAATCCGCTGATAGATGAGGTCGGCGAGCTGGTGCTCGCGCGGCCGCTGCCGTCGATGCCGCTGTACTTGTGGGGGGACGAGTCCGGCGAGCGCCTACGCGAGAGCTATTTCGACATGTACCCGGGCATCTGGCGCCACGGCGACTGGATCAAGATCACGCCGCGTGGAGGGGCGGTCATCTATGGGCGCTCGGATTCCACCATCAACCGCCAGGGCGTGCGGATGGGAACAAGCGAGATTTATCGCGCCACCTCAGCGGTGGCGCAAGTGAGCGATGCGCTCGTCGTGGACGTGCCGACCGGGGGATCGACGTCCCACCCACCCGAGCTGATGATGGTGCTGTTCGTCGTGCTTGAGGACGGGGTGCGTTTGGATGAGTCGTTGGTGGCGGAGATCAAGGCGCGGATACGCGAGTACTGCTCGCCACGGCACGTGCCGAACAAGATCCTGCAGATCTCAGAAGTGCCGAGAACGCTCTCAGGCAAGGCGCTCGAGGTACCAATCAAGCGAATCCTGATGGGGGCGGCGCCGCGCGAAGCGGCCAGCGTCGAGTCCCTTGCCAACCCACAGGCACTTGACTATTTCGTGGAGCTCGCGCGCCACTGCCGCGGAGATGGTGCCGCAAAGATCGGCACCAGTTGAACGGCGACTAGCAGGAGTGTCAGGCGCCGCCGTCGAACAAAGGCGCCGATGAAACGACTAGCTACCGCTCCAGAGAAGCACCCCGCCGGCGTCGGCGAGCATCAGAGCCTTTCCATCTACATCCAAGCCCGCTTCGACGAGTGCTCGCGCTCGCAGAAGGACGTGGCGCAGTACATCGTCGATCACCTCGACGAGGCCGCCTTCCAGACCGCGGAGGAGCTTGCGCGCCGCGCAAACACCTCGAGTTCCACGGTCGTGCGTTTCTCCCAAGCACTTGGTTTCGAGGGATTTCCCGAGCTTCAGGCGGCCGCGCGCGAGGAGTACCGTCGCCTGCACGCCCAGCCGGTTGCAGCGGCCGGCAGCGAGGGCGCGCCATTGTTCGCGCTCGACCAGAACGAGTTTGAGACGGCGCTTGCCGCCGATCATCTAAACGTCGAGGAGACTGCTCGCAAGGTTTCACGGCCCGCAGTCGAGGAATTGACTGAGGCGATCGTAAGCTCCGATAAGGTGCTGGTGGCCGGCACCGACCAGATGGCCTTCTTTGCGAGCTACATGCGCCATCTGCTGATGTTGCTCGACCTGCGAGTCGATGTCGTCGCCTCACCTTCACAGGAGTCGCTCAGTCGGCTGGGACGGATCGACTCGACCACGCTCGTAATCGGTCTCTCGGCCGGGCGTCCGCATCCGTTGGTCGTGCGCGCGATGAAGCTGGCCCGTCACCGCAAGGCGGGCACGGCGGCGATCACCGACGCGACGCTCTCCGAGGTCGCAAAGCTGGCGCGGATCAAGCTGTACTACTCATCGAACTCACCTGCCTATGTGCGCTCGCACACGGCGCTCCTCAGCTTGATCCAAGCGCTCGCCTACGGTGTCTACGCCAAGGACACCGCCCAGTACGACGATCGCATCAAGGCCTTCCGGCTCAAGTAGCGGCGCCCGGATAAACTCCGGGACATGCGCGACGAGGCGACATTCACCGTCAAGAGCGGCCTGGCCGAGATGCTCAAGGGGGGCGTGATCATGGACGTGGTCACTCCCGAGCAGGCGAAGGTCGCCGAGGACGCCGGCGCCGTCGCCGTGATGGCGCTCGAGCGCGTCCCCGCCGACATTCGCCGCGACGGAGGCGTCGCGCGCATGTCTGACCCGGAGATGATCTCCGGCATCCAGGCGGCAGTCACGATCCCGGTGATGGCCAAGGCGCGGATCGGACATTTTGTCGAGGCGCAGGTCCTCGAAGCTCTGGAGGTCGATTACATCGACGAGTCGGAGGTGCTGACACCCGCCGACGAGTCCAATCACATCGACAAGTGGGGATTCAAGGTTCCGTTCGTGTGCGGCGCCACCAATCTCGGCGAGGCGCTGCGGCGAATAGGGGAGGAGGCGGCGATGATTCGCTCCAAGGGCGAGGCTGGTACCGGCGACATCGTCGAGGCCGTGCGCCACATGCGCGGCATCACCGGCGAGATCCGCAGGCTCGGCGCACTGGAAGGCGCGGAGCTGGCCAGCGCGGCCAAGCAACACGGCGCTCCGCTGGATCTCGTGCGCCGCGTTGCCAGCGACGGCCGGCTGCCCGTTGTGCTGTTCTGCGCCGGCGGCATCGCCACGCCTGCCGACGCCGCCCTGATGATGTCGCTCGGCGCCGAAGGGGTGTTCGTTGGTTCGGGCATCTTCAAGTCCGATGACCCGCCCGCTCGCGCCCGGGCGATCGTGGAGGCGACCACGCACTGGCAGGACCCGGCGCGGGTCGCCGCGGCTTCGCGCGGTTTGGGCCCGGCGATGGTGAGCCTGGAGAGCGCGAAGCTCCCAGATGAGCAACTCCTCGCCCAGCGAGGCTGGTAGCGCTGGGCACTGAGACGTCGGCGAGGTCTCCGCTGATCGGGGTGCTCGCCCTGCAGGGGGATTTCCAGGCGCACGCGCGTGTGCTCGAAAGACTGGGTCCCACCCCCCCGCACATCCGCGAGGTGCGCGTCCCGGCGGACCTCGACGGCTTGGAAGGTCTCGTCATCCCGGGCGGGGAGTCGACCACGATGACGTTGGGCGTGCAGCGCGAGGGATTGGCCGAGCCGTTGCGCGAACTGGCCTCTCGGGGTGTGCCGATCCTCGGCTCCTGTGCCGGGCTGATCATGCTCGACCGCGAGCACCTGGGCCTGCTCGACGTGAGCGCG
>DASTPN010000138.1:0-3210 GCA_035719985.1 Solirubrobacteraceae bacterium
GGAAGCGACGCTGCGCGAGTTTCGCGTAGATGCCGTCACCGAGGGCCAAGACGCGCTCGGAGAGGTCTCGGTGGTCGTCGAGGTGCAGGGCCAGACCGGTGCCGGCCAGGGCGTCTCCACCGACATCATCGAGGCGGCGGCACGCGCGTATGTGCGGGCACTTTCGATCGGTGTACTGCGGGCCCGCGAGAGCGAGCGTGGGGTGGGGCTGCCCGTTCCCGCGACCGGCGCCTAGGGGTACTGGCTGTCGGTCAGCGCTTCGTACTGCAGCGTGCGGCCGATCTTGTTCAGCCCCATCTCGCGTCGTTCGCGGATGCCCTTGAAGGCCAGCAGCACGAATGTCGTGGCATCAGAGGTGCGCACGTCGGTTATTTCCAGGCCGGCAAGCTTTGCCTGCAGCTCGTCGTGGTCGTGTTCGAAGACTTTCTTCATGACTTGCGCACAAGTGCTGCCGCTCTCATAGCGGGGTTGAGTGTTGTTCGTGAATTTCCCGCCTCCCAGCGACGCGCGCAGCGCGGGAGTCATTCGCGCGCAGACTTTCGCTCCGTCCTCGGCCACCGCGAGTTGAAAGAAAGTGCGAACGAACGCCGTGGCCCGCCGCCATTCGACGGCAGTCGATGGCCGCGCGTAATATTCGACTTCGCCGTCGTCGCCCTGCTCCAACGCTCGCGCGGCGCTGTCGTCTTCGTCGTATGTGTCGTTGATGCCGGGTTGCTTCGGAGCGGCTAGGGGCGCTGTTCCGGTGCCCATGATCACGTCGGTGAGGCGGCTCGCAGGGAGCTTTGTCGGGTCGGTCGCGGTGGAGGTGCCACAGGCCACAAGGACTGCGCACATCATCGCTGCCGTGATCGACGCCGCCAACCTGATCGCCATCGGATTTTGCCGTCCTCCCCGGATGTCATGGCAAAGAATGAAACTTTGGCGATCATACCGATGTTGGGAATCGGGTTGGTGGTCTGACTGCGCCGTCAAGGGTCCGGCGGTGGGTGCGAGTTTCCCACTAAAAGCAACGTCTGTGATAACGTACGTTCGTATGACGCAAGCAGGTACTGTCATCGACAGCCGTTTTGACTCCCAGGTGATCGGGGCGCGCGTGAAGGCACTGCGCGAGGCCTCTTCGCTGTCGTTGCGCGACTTGGCCGAGCGCAGCGGCGTGAGCGCGCCGATGCTCTCGCAGGTTGAGCGGGGAGAGACGAGCCCGACGCTGACCGTCGCCGCACGTATCGCCTCTGGCCTGGATCTACGCCTCTCGCAATTGCTACGCCTGGACGAGGGTGGATCGGTCACGATCGTGCGTGCCGGCAAGGGACAGCGCGGTGGCAATCCTAAACGTGCTCATCGCTTTGAAGTGGTGACCGCCGCCCTGCCTGGACAACGGGTGGAAGTCTCCCGCCACACGCTTGCCCCGGCGGGGACGACCGGCGCGGCTGATGATCCGCCGATGCACGAGCCCGGCAGCCGCGAGACGGCCTATGTAGAGGACGGCGCCCTCGTCCTCGTCTGCGACGGGCAGAGCTATTCGCTGCAGAAGGGCGATTGCGTGACATTCGATGCCGACCTGCCCCACCATTTTGAGAACCCGACCGAAGCGGAGACGGCCTTTCTGGCCGTCGTCTCCGCTGGACTGAGAAGGAGTTAGCGACGTGCCAAAGACAATGTTCGAGAAGATCTGGGAAGCCCACGAGGTCGCCGACGGTCTGATCTACATCGACCTGCATCTTGTCCACGAGGTGACCTCGCCACAGGCCTTCGACGGACTGCGACTGGCCGGGCGCAAGCTGCGCCGGCCTGAGCGTACGCTGGCTACCGCCGATCACAACACGCCGACCGACGGCACGCCCGTCGCCGCTCGTATCAAGGACGAGCTCTCGCGCGTGCAGGTGCAGACGCTCGAGCGCAACTGTGCCGAGTTCGGTGTTCCCGTCTACTCGCTCGGCTCTGAGCGCCAAGGCATCGTGCACGTGATCGGGCCCGAGCTGGGTGTTACGCAGCCGGGGATGACGGTCGTCTGCGGCGATTCACACACAGCCACCCACGGAGCGTTTGGGGCGCTTGCCTTCGGGATCGGCACTAGCGAGGTCGAGCACGTATTGGCCACGCAGTGCATGGTCCAGCAGCGGCCGCGCTCGATGCGCATCAGCTACGAGGGCGCGCTCGGCTTTGGCGTCACCGCCAAGGACCTGATCCTCGGCACGATCGGACAGATCGGCGTCGGCGGAGCGACCGGGCACGTCGTCGAGTACGTCGGCCCGGCGATCCAGGCGCTCTCGATGGAGGGGCGAATGACGATCTGCAACATGACGATCGAGGCTGGCGGTCGGGCGGGAATGATCGCGCCTGATGAGACGACGTTCGCTTGGTTTACCGAGCCCGGGCAGCGCTGGGCAGCGGGCAGACCGGGAGCGCCGAAGGGCGCCGAGTTGGAGCAGGCGATCCAGCGCTGGCGCGAGTTGGGAAGCGAGCAGGGCGCTTTCTATGACTCTGAGGTCGTAGTCAACGCCGCCGCGCTCTCACCGCAGGTGACATGGGGCACGACCCCTGGGATGGTGGTGCCGGTTGATGCGAGCATCCCTTCGCCCGATGACTTCGACTCGCCCGCCGACCGCGAGGCGACCGAACGGGCGCTCGTCTACATGGGCTTGCAGGCCGGCACCCCGATTCAACAGATCGCGATCGACCGCGTGTTCATCGGCTCGTGCACCAACTCGCGGATCGGCGACCTGCGCGCGGCCGCCGAGGTCGTGCAAGGGCGCAAAGTCGCCAAGAGCGTGAACGCGATGGTCGTGCCCGGCTCCCAGCAGGTCAAGGCGCAAGCTGAGGCTGAGGGGCTCGACGAGGTGTTCCGCTCTGCCGGCTTCGACTGGCGTGTGGCCGGTTGTTCGATGTGCCTGGGCATGAACCCGGACACCCTGGCCCCAGGCGAGCGCTGTGCCTCGACCTCCAATCGCAACTTCGAGGGTCGTCAGGGCCGCGGCGGCAGGACCCACCTGGTCTCACCGCAGATGGCCGCCGCCGCCGCCATCGAGGGGCATTTCACCGACATCAGGGACTGGAGCTGAGTATGGAGCCGATACGCACTATCTCAGGCATGGTCACGCATCTGGACCGTGCCGATGTTGACACCGACCAGATCATGCCCAAGCAGTTCCTAAAGCGAGTGGAGCGCACCGGCTTCGGCGAGTTTCTCTTCTACGACTGGGCCAAGGAGCC
>DASTPN010000139.1:0-16201 GCA_035719985.1 Solirubrobacteraceae bacterium
CGCGTCCGAGCTCATGAACGCGCGCTCCCAATCGAAGGAGAATCCGAGCCGCTTGAGCTGTCCAATCATGTGCTCCGCGCAGCGCGCCACCCAGTCGCTCGGGGACACCCCGCCCGCGATCGCCCCCAGCTCGGCCGGCAGCCCGAACGAGTCAAAGCCGAAGGCGAACAGAACGTCCTCTCCGCGCGCCCTGCAGAAACGTGCGTAGGCATCCCCGATCGAATAGCTGCGGACGTGCCCGATGTGAATGTTTCCCGAGGTAAAGGGCGCCGAGGGCTTTATATACTTGCGGGACTGGTCGCCGGCTATCTCCGGGGTCCGAAAAGCATCTCGCTCACGCCAATCAGCCTGGCGACGAGCCTCGATTGCTTGAGGGTCATAGGTTGGGAGAGTGCCGTCGCTCATACCGATCGAGCATACCCAAGGGCTTAGCTTGGCCTGTCCGCCACGAGTGCAAGGATTTTAAGATGGAAGTAGAGATTGGACGTGGCAAGCAGGGCCGCCGCGCATACGGCTTCGATGACATCGCGATCGTACCCTCCCGGCGCACGCGCGACCCCGACGACATCGACATCTCCTGGAAGCTCGGTCCCTACCAGTTCGAGCTGCCGATGTTGGCTTCAGCGATGGATGGTGTCGTCTCTCCGCAGACGGCGGGAATCGTCGGCAAACTCGGCGGCCTGGCCGTGCTGAACCTTGAGGGCATCTTCACTCGCTACGAGGACGCCGACGAGCAGTTGCAGCGGATCGCCAAGCTGCCCAAGGACGTCGCCACGCGCGAGATGCAGGACATCTACGCGACGCCGGTCAAGCCTGAGCTGATCGCGCAACGTATTCGCGAGATCAAGGAGCAGAAGGTCGTCTGTGCCGCTTCGTTGACACCACAGCGAGTGCTCGACTATCACGAGCTTGCGCTGGAGGCGGGTCTTGATGTGCTCGTAATCCAAGGCACCGTCGTCTCCGGTGAACACGTCTCCACAGTCTCTGAGCCGCTGAACCTCAAGGAGTTCATCCCCTCGCTCGACGTGCCGGTGGTTGTGGGGGGCTGTGCCTCCTACCACACGGGTCTGCACCTGATGCGAACGGGTGCCGCGGGCGTGTTGGTGGGTGTTGGTCCCGGCGCGGCGTGCACGACACGCGGTGTGCTCGGCATCGGCGTCCCACAGGCGACCGCGATCGCCGACGTGGCGCACGCACGCTCGACGCACATGCTTGAGACCGGCGAGTACTGCCAGGTGATCGCCGACGGCGGCATGCGCAACGGGGGAGACGTCTCCAAGGCGATAGCGCTCGGCGCCGACGCGGTGATGATCGGCTCGCCGCTGGCGCGTGCTCACGAAGCCCCGGGCCGGGGGTTTCACTGGGGTATGGCCACTTTTCACCCGACGCTCCCGCGCGGCGCGCGTGTGGCCACCACGCAGAACGGCACGCTCGAGGAGATCCTCGTCGGCCCCGCGCGCGAGAACGACGGCACCTTCAACCTGTTCGGCGGCCTGCGCACTTCGATGGCCACCTGCGGCCACAAGGACCTGGCCGAGTTCAACCGCGCCGAGGTCGTGATCGCCCCTTCCTTGCAGACCGAGGGCAAGCAGCTGCAGCGCGACCAAGCGGTCGGCATGGGCTCGAACGGGAAGGCAGCAGAACTGGTCAATGACTGACGCCGCGGTAACTCTGCCGGAGCCGCCGCAGGCGTCAAGAGAGCTGCCGGTTGCCCGTGAGGAGGTTGTCGTCCTCGATTACGGGGGTCAGTACTCGCAGTTGATCGCTCGCCGCATCCGCGACTGCGGTGTCTTCTCCGAGCTGCTGCCTCATCACGTCTCGATCGAAGAGGTGCGTCGGCGCAAACCGCGCGGGATCGTCCTTTCCGGCGGTCCGGCGTCGGTGTACGCGCCGGGCGCGCCACGATTGGAGCGAGAACTGTTGGAGCTGGGTGTCCCGGTGATGGGCATCTGTTACGGCATGCAGCTACTGATGCACGAGCTCGGCGGTCGCGTCGAGCAGGCCGAGGTCGGTGAGTTCGGTCGCTCTGACCTCAGGGTCTCCGAGCCGGGTGTGCTGCTGGCAGGAATGCCATCGGAGCAAACGTGCTGGATGTCCCACCGCGACACGGTCTTCCAGGCACCGAAGGGCTTTACAGCACTGGCTTCCTCGACGGCCTCGCCGGTCGCGGCGGTCGAGGACACGCAGCGCGGAATCTACGGCATCCAGTTTCATCCCGAGGTGGTGCACACCCCATATGGCCAGGAGATTCTCACTCGCTTCCTGAGCGAGGTGTGTGGCTGTGAGCGCACTTGGTCGCCGGCGTCGATCGCCGAGGAGCAGATCGCGCGTATCCGCAAGCAGGTGGGGGAGGGTCGCGTCATCTGTGGCCTCTCCGGTGGCGTGGACTCCTCCGTCGCCGCGCTGCTCGTCCACCGCGCGGTCGCAGACCAGCTGACCTGTGTGTTCGTCGATCACGGCCTAATGCGAAAGCAGGAGGGCGAGCAGGTCATCTCCGCTTTCCGCGACACATTCAAGGTCCCGCTTGTCGCTGTAGACGCCGAGCAGCGTTTCCTGGAGAAGCTCAAAGGAGTGAGCGAGCCCGAGGCCAAGCGCAAGGCGATCGGAGCGGAGTTCATTCGCGTCTTTGAGGAGGAGGCGGCAAAGATCTCGCAGGCGAGCCCGGCCAAGTACCTCGTTCAAGGCACGCTCTACTCCGACGTGATCGAGTCCGGTGGCGGCACCGGCGCCGCCACCATCAAGTCCCATCACAACGTCGGCGGCCTGCCCGAGGATATGCAGTTCGAGCTGGTCGAGCCGCTGCGCGCCCTGTTCAAGGACGAGGTGCGCGCAGTCGGCGCCGAGCTGGGTTTGCCCGAGCGCCTGGTTTGGCGCCAACCGTTTCCCGGACCGGGTCTTGCGATCAGGGTCGTTGGCGGCGAAGCCACCAAGGAGCGCCTGGACGTGTTGCGCGAGGCCGACTACATCCTGCAGGAGGAGATCCGCAAGGCGGGTCTCTACCGCGAGCTGTGGCAGTCCTTCTGCGTACTGCCCGATGTGCGCACGGTCGGGGTGCAGGGCGACGAGCGCACCTATGGCTATGTCGTCGTGATCCGCGCCGTCACCTCAGACGACGCGATGACAGCCGATTGGGCGCGCCTGCCGTACGACCTGCTGGAGACGATTGCCTCGCGCATGATCAACGAGTTGCGCGAGGTCAACCGGGTGGTCTTGGACATAACGTCAAAGCCACCGGGCACGATCGAGTGGGAGTAACCGCGGGCGGTTGATTGCCGCGCGGCGAATCGACCCAACATCGCCTATCATGCATCCGCGCCGCGCGCAGCTGTTTCGCGCGGCCTTTTTCACGCCATGAAGACCTACGTAGCCAAGCCGACAGATCGCGAGCGCAACTGGCTCGTCGTTGACGCCACCGGGCAGACGCTCGGGCGGTTGGCGACACAGATTGCCGACGCTTTGCGCGGTAAGCGCAAGCCCGAGTACACGCCGCACATTGACACAGGCGATTTCGTCGTCGTCGTCAACGCCGAGAAGATCTCCGTTAGCGGCAAAAAGCGCACAGACAAGCGCTACTACCGCCACTCCGGCTATCCCGGCGGCCTGCGCTCGCGCACGTTTGAGGAAATGCAGGCTCGTCGCCCCGAGGAGATCATTCGCCTGGCGGTCAAGGGCATGCTGCCGCGCAACCGCTTGGCACGTCGCCAGATCACCAAGCTGAAGGTCTACGCCGGCCCAGAGCACCCGCACGTGGCGCAAAAACCGCAACCGATGGAGCTTGAATCCTAATGGCCGACGAGCCGAACGAGAGCGAGCAGGAGCCGGTCGAGGCCGAGCACCCTGCTGAGCCCACAGCCGAGCAGAGCGCCGATACTCCCACCGAGCCGACAGCGTCTGAGGTCGAGGCCGCTGAGGAGGCCGCGGTCGAGGCCGTCGCCGAGGAGATCGTGGAGGAGGCGATCGTCGAGGCTGTCGCAGAGGCAATCGTTGAGGAGGCCATCGAGGAGGTTGCTGAGGAGATTCTCGCCGAGGAGATCGCCGAGGCCGTCGTGGAGGCAGAGGCAGCGGCCGAGGAGCCTGAGGAGGAGCCCACTCCGCGCGTCAAGCCGAGTGTTCCCGGCGCCCACCTTGAAGTTGACATCGTGCCCGAAGGTGTCGATCCGCTCGCGCCCGAGCAGCCGGCCGACCCCTATGCGGTCGAGGAGTACGAGGAGCCCCAGGCCGAAGCTGAGCAGGATGCCGACGGCGCTCAGCTCGCCGAGCCGATCTCAACCGCAGCCATCGACCTGGCCGCCGGCGCTCGCTACAAGGCGACCGGCAAGCGCAAGACCGCTATTGCCCGCGTGATCCTGCGTCCCGGTACCGGAACGTATCTGGTCAACGGTCGGACGCTGGATGAGCACTTTCCCCGCGTCACCTTGCAGCGCAACATTCGCCAGCCGCTGGAGACAGTCGGCTATCAGGAACGCATGGACGTCGTTGCCCGCTTGCATGGAGGCGGCATCTCCGCTCAAGCCGGAGCGCTACGCCACGGCATCTCTCGCGCGCTGCTCGAGGCCGATCCCAACCTGCGCGGTGAGCTCAAGCGCCGCGGCTTCCTGACGCGCGATTCGCGCGCCAAGGAGCGCAAGAAGGCGGGCCTGAAGAAGGCTCGTAAGCGCCCGCAGTTCTCAAAGCGCTAGAACTCCCCCGATGGGGAGGCTGTTCGGGACCGACGGAGTCCGCGGCGTCGCGGGCGAGTTGCTAAGCGCCGAGCTGGCGCTGGCGCTCGGAAAGACGGCCACCGCTCGCATCGGCGTTGCGCGTCCACGTGTGCTGATCGTACGCGACACCCGCGAGTCCGGCGAGATGCTCGAGTCGGCACTAGCCGCCGGAGTAAGCGCCGCGGGCGGTGAAGCCCTACTTGGAGGCGTGATGCCGACGCCGGCGGCGCCACTGTTGCTGCGCCGCTACGGCTTTGACCTGGCGGCCGTGCTCTCCGCCTCTCACAATCCATACCAGGACAACGGGATCAAGTTCTTCGCCGCTGATGGCTTCAAGCTTTCCGACGAGGTCGAGAGCGAAATCGAAGCGGCTTTGGATCTGGCCGCGGCGACTGAGAGCAACGGAAGTACTGTCGCGGACGCCGAAAGGGAGCCGTCGCCGATTGGCCGCGTGCGCGAGCTGCGGGGCGCCCACGAGGATTACCTGCGCGAACTGGAGACCCGTTTTGCCGATCTACGCCTGGATGGACGTAAGATCGCGATCGACTGCGCCAACGGAGCCACCTACAGGGTTGCCCCTGAGATCCTGCGACGGCTCGGCGCGGCCGTCACGGTGTTGGCCGCCGAGCCCGACGGGCGCAACATCAATGCCGATTGCGGCTCCACGCATATCGATCGGCTCGCCGAGGCGGTCCGCGAGGGTGGCCACGAGCTCGGTTTCGCCTTCGACGGCGACGGCGATCGCGTGCTGGCCGTGGATCGCAACGGCGCGGTCGTCGATGGGGACGAGCTGATCGCGCTCACCGCGCTTTACCTGCGCGAGCGCGGGACCCTGACGGGCGGTGGAGTCGTCATCACCGTGATGACCAACTACGGATTTCACGCAGCGATGAGAGAGGCTGGGATCGAGGTGGCGTGCACCGCTGTGGGCGATCGCTATGTGCTCGAGGAGCTTCGTCGCAGCGGCTGGACGCTCGGTGGCGAGCAGTCTGGCCACATCATCGATATGGGCTTCAATAGCACCGGCGACGGCATCGCCAGCGCTTTGCTCACGCTGGAGGCGCTCGGCGAGCGCGACCTTGCCGAGCGCGACGCGATGGCAAAGCTTCCGCAGCGCCTGGTCAACGTGCGCGTGCGTGACCGCGGCGCGCTCGCGACCGCCGAGGACGTCAACGCCGCCGTTAGCGCCGCCGGCGAGGCCCTCTCGGGCCGCGGCCGTGTGCTGGTGCGTCCCAGCGGCACCGAGCCGCTCGTGCGGGTGATGGTGGAGGCCCCCACGGACAGGGAGGCAGACGAGGTCTGTTCGCGGTTGGTCGAGCTCGTGCAGCGCGAGCTGGCCTGATTGCCGCTGATATCGTCGCCGCCGTGTGCGGAATCGTTGGCTATGTCGGTAAGCGCCCTGCTCGTGAGCTGCTGCTCGCGGGCCTGAAGAAGCTCGAGTACCGCGGCTATGACAGCGCCGGCATATCGCTGATCGCGGAGGACCGAATCGACGCGGTGCGTGCCGTGGGCAACCTCAGCGCCCTGGAATCCAAGTTGCAAGCGAGCGCTTCTGGCTCGGACGCCGGTACGGGCGAGAACGCCGTTGCGCTTGCCGAGCGAGCGGCCACTACCGGCATCGGTCACACGCGCTGGGCGACACACGGCCGCGTGAGCGAGGAGAACGCTCACCCGCACTACGACACCGACGATCGCGTGCACGTGGTGGTCAACGGCATCGTCGAGAACTACATGACGCTCAAGCAGCGGCTCTCAGAGGCCGGCAGCGACTTCACGTCGGAGACCGACGCCGAGGTGATCGCGCATCTGATCGCCTCCCACTACGACGGCGACCTGGCGGCGGCCGTACGCGCCGCCTTCGCGGAACTCGAGGGTCACTTCGCGTTCGTTGCGATGAGCGTGCAGGAGCCGGAGACGCTCGTGGCCGCGCGCCGCGAGTGTCCGCTCGTAGTCGGACGCGGCGAGGGTGAGCAGTTCATTGCCTCGGCGGTGCCTGCCTTCCTTGCGCAGACGCGCGCTGTTCAGCACGTCGAGAACGGCGAGATCGTCGTGTTGACGCCGGCGGGTGTCGAGTTCCAGACGGTGTCGGGGGAGGTTGTCGATCGCCAGATTGAGCAGGTGGACTGGGATGAGGATACTGCCGAGAAGGGCGGCTACGAGACGTTCATGCTCAAGGAGATCCACGAACAGGCGGATACCGTCGCCGAGACGATCGCCGATCGCGTCGCCCGCGGCACGGGCGTCGATCTCGACGAGCCGGGGTCCCTGGACGAGGTGCTCCTGCAGGACATCGAGCGGATCGTCGTGGTCGCCTGCGGCACCTCATATCACGCGGGTTTGATTGGTCGCTACGCGATCGAGGAGTGGGCGCGCCTGCCGGTCGAGATGGAGATTGCCTCCGAGTACCGCTACCGCAATCCCGTAGTGGGCAAGGGAGACCTCGTGATCGGCATCTCTCAGTCTGGTGAGACGGCTGACACGCTCGCGGCGATGCGCACTGCCCGCGAGCGCGGCGCCAAGGTGCTTGCGATCACCAACGTGATGGGCTCGCAGGTCACGCGCGACTCCGACGGCGTGCTGTTCACGCGCGCGGGCCTTGAGATCGGCGTTGCGGCTACCAAGACGTTCGTGTGTCAGGTGGCGGCCATCTACCTTCTTGGGCTGCGCTTGGCCGAGCTGCGTGGAACGCTGCCATCGCAGCGAATAACCGAGCTCGTGGGCGAGCTGAAGCGGCTGCCGCACTGCATCGAAGAGACGGTCGCCTCCGTCGGCGCGCCCGTGGCGCAGGTCGCCGAGGATCACTGGCGCGATGAGTTCTTCCTCTACCTTGGCCGCCACGTCGGCCTGCCGGTAGCGCTCGAGGGTGCGCTCAAGCTCAAGGAGATCTCCTACATCGCCACAGACGCCTATGCGGCGGGTGAGATGAAGCACGGCCCGATCGCGCTGCTTGACGACCGCACCCCCGTTGTGTGCATAGCAACGGACTCGCCGGTGCTGGAGAAGATGATCTCCAACATGCAGGAGGTCCGCGCCCGCGGGGCGCACGTGATCGCGATCACGACGGCCGCCAGCACACACATCGCCGAGCAAGTTGAGGTGGCGCTGCCGGTCCCCGCTATCGACTGGATGCTCCAACCGATCCTCGCGGTGGTCCCGCTACAGCTGCTGGCCTATGAGATCGCCAAGCGTCGAGGCCTGAACGTGGACCAGCCGCGCAACCTCGCCAAGACCGTCACTGTCGAGTAGCCCGCACAAGGGCGCGGTGGCCTGAGCCCGTACTATCGCCGGGTGATGGCAGCCCTGCCGGACTGGTGCGAGCCGCTTTATGACGCGCCGCTGATGCGGGCGATCGATCGCTGGGCGATCGACGAGCAGGGCGTGGCGTCGCTCGCGCTGATGGAGCGCGCCGGAGAAGGCGTCGCGCGCATGGTCGAAGAGATTGTGCCCGATGGCCCGGTCGCAGTCGTGTGTGGCAAGGGCAACAACGGTGGCGATGGTTTCGTGGTCGCGCGGTTGCTGCGCCAGGCTGGGCGCGAGGTCGCTGTCATCGGCCTCGGCGAAGCACAGGAGCTCTCGTCCGACGCGCAGGAGAACCTCGGCCGTATGCCCGGCGAGCCGCTGTTGGAGTTGGGGTCCGCGCAGGCACGCGCGGCGCTTGACCGGTCCGCGGTGATTGTCGATGCGGTGCTGGGTACGGGCTTTGAGGGTGCTCCACGTGGCGCCGCTGCCGAGGCGATCGAGGCGATCGATGCGGCCGCCGGTCAAACGGTCAGCGTCGATGTCCCAAGCGGGGTGGATGCTTCCACTGGCGTCGTGGCTGGAGTGGCGGTGCATGCGGTTGCGACCGCGACTTTCCATTCCGGCAAGATCGGTCTGTGGGTACACCCCGGCAAGTCCCACGCCGGCGAGGTGGTGGCGGTTGACATCGGCATCCCGCGCGGCGCTCCTCTCAGCACCCAGACCGGCCTGATCGATCGCCGCGTGCTCGGCGTACTGCCGCGCAGACTCGCCGGTTCCACCAAGTTCAGCAGTGGTCATGTCGTGGTCGTCGGCGGCAGCGCCGGTCTGATGGGGGCGCCGGCGATGGCCTCGCTGGCAGCGATGCGCTGCGGTGCCGGTTACGTGACGGCGTGTGTGCCCGCATCTGAGCGGCGGGTGCTCGACGCGCAGTTGATGGAGACGATGACTCGCGCTCTGCCCGACGAGGGCGGCGCGCTCGCTCCGGCTGCCATCGAGCCGGCGCTGGCGGCACTGGAGCGCGCGGGCTCGCTTGCGCTTGGCCCCGGTTTCGGTCGAGATGCGGGCAGTGCGGAGCTGGCTCGTGAGCTGGCGCGCCGTTCTCCCGTGCCTACCGTGATCGACGCCGACGCCCTGAACGCCCATGCCGGCCGCCTGGCCGACCTGACCGGGCGAGGCCCGGCAACGGTGCTAACGCCGCACGCGGGTGAGCTGGCGCGGCTGCTTGAGAGTGAGAGCGCGGATGTCGAGCGCGAACGGCTCGCGTGCGCTCGTCAGGCAACGCAGACAGCGGGCGCGGTGGTGGTGCTCAAGGGCGATGACACGCTGGTGGTAGCTCCGGACGGTCGCGTGGCGATCAGCCGTGGTGGCTGCGCGGCGTTGGCGACGGCGGGTACCGGCGATGTGCTGACCGGCGCGATCGCAGCGTTGTTGGCTCAAGGCCTAGACATCTTTGCTGCCGCGTCAGCAGGCGTCTGTCTGCACGCCGAGGCCGGTCGTGAGGCCGCGCGCATCCAGGGCGCCGCCGAGGGCGTGATCGCCACCGACGTGATCGCGGCGCTGCCGATGGTCAGGCGCACGTGAGCGATCAGCGGCGTGCCCTGGCGCGCGTGAACCTCGCGGCGATCGAGCGTAACTGCGCGCGTCTTCGCTCAGAGCTGGCGGACGGCTGTGAGCTGTGCGCGGTCGTAAAGGCTGACGGTTACGGTCATGGCGCAGTGCAGAGTGCGCTCGCGGCGCTCGCCGGTGGCGCCACCCAGCTTGCTGTCGCGGGCGCCCACGAGGCCGTTCTGTTGCGCGCTGCAGGCTTGTATGAGGTGCCGGTGCTCGTGATGGGGGCGCTGAGCGAGATCGAGTTGGGCGAAGCGCTGGAGGCGCAAGCCGAGGTGGTGATCTGGAGCGCGGCAGGGCTGGATGCCGTGGTACGTGCCGGAGGCGGGCGCGTGCACGTCAAGCTCGACAGCGGCATGGGTCGACTTGGCACCCGCGACCCCGACCAAGCTAGCGAAGTCGTGGAGCTGGCGGCGGCCACCGAAGGAGTCGAGCTTGTCGGCGCGATGACGCACTTCGCCACCGCCGACGATCGCGCAGACGACTTCTTCGAGCGCCAGCTGGAGCTCTTCGATCGGTGGGCACAAGAGGTCAAGGCAGAGTACGGAGACGTGGTTATGCACGCCGCTAACAGCGCTGCGGTGCTGCGCGATCGGCGCGCGCACTTCGACATGGTGCGCTGTGGGATCGCGATCTACGGGATGGATCCCTTCGGCGAGGATCCCGGTGCCGTCGGTCTAGAGCCGGCACTCGAGCTCATCTCTTACGTGGCCGAGGTCAAGCGCTGCGCGCCCGGCCAAAGCGCTGGCTATGGACGGCGCTTCATCGCACATACGGACACGCATCTGGGTGTGCTGCCAATCGGCTACGGCGATGGTTGGCGACGGGGACTGTCCGGCGAGGCTGACGTACTCGTGCAGGGCACCCGCCGACCGCTGGTGGGAACGGTAAGCATGGACAACCTCACGATCGATCTCGGCGATGACCACGACGCGGCGTCCCTTTGCGGGAGCGAGGCGGTACTGCTCGGCGCACAAGGTGAGCAGCGGATCTTCGCCGAGGAGGTCGCAAGGCGCCTGCACACGATCAACTACGAGATCGGCTGCGCGTTGACGGCGCGCGTGCCGCGGTTCTTTCATCGCGATGGCCTCCCCGCACAGCCCGATGAGCAGCGACCCGCTTGAGCTTGCGCGCTCGGCGCTGAGCGGCCGCGAAGCGTGGCTGGTCGGCGGCGCTGTGCGCGACCGGCAGCTGGGGCGAGAGATGCTCGACGTCGACGTTGTGCTCGACGGCGATCCGGCCGAGGCGGCGCGAGCGATCGCCGCTGCCGCCCGTACCGCCGGAGCGCGTGCCGCCAGCTTCCCGCTTTCTGACCAGTTCGGAGCCTGGCGAGTCGCGGCGCCCCGGGGCGCCTGGCAGATCGACATAGAGCAGATGCGCGGCGGATCACTCGCCGCAGATCTTGCGCTGCGCGACTTCACCGTAAATGCGATCGCCGAACCGCTGGCAGGTGGCGAGCCGATCGATCCGCTCGGCGGTCGCGAGGACCTGCAGGTTGGCAGGCTGCGCTGTGCCGGGCCGGATGCGTTTGCCGACGATCCGCTGAGGGTCTTGCGGCTTGTGCGCGTAGCCGTCGAGTTGGGCTTGGAGGCTGATGCTCAGACGCTTGGGAAGGCGCGCGAACAGGCGCCAAGGTTGCAGGAGGTCTCATCCGAGCGCGTGTTCCTCGAGCTGCGTCGCATCATGGCCTGCGACCGGGTCGTGCAGGGCTTGGCGATGAGCGAGGACGTGGGCGCCGCGGCGGTCGTGCTACCCGAGCTGGTGCAACTGCGAGGCGTGCAGCAAAGTCGCTACCACCACCGTGATGTTCACGGCCACACGCTGGAGGTGCTCGAGCGAGCGGTGGCGCTGACGAGCACAGCGAAGTCGCCAGTGGGCCTTGCCGGCGAGAGGGAGGCGATCATGTCGGCTGTAGGCGCGGAGAACGCTGTCCTTCTCCCAGCGCTACTGAACGAGCCCTTGGCCGACGGGCTCACGCGTGGTGAGGCGCTGCGCTGGGGTGCCTTGCTTCACGACGCGGCTAAGCCGGCGACGCGAGCGGTGCGTCCGCTCGACCGGCGTGTGACCTTCTTCGGCCATGACGTGCAGGGCGCTGATCTGGCCCGGGTCGTACTCGGCAGGCTACGCACCAGCGTGCGACTGCGCGAGCACGTGGCTGCTCTCGTGCGCTGGCATCTTCGCCTCGGCTTCCTGGTGCACGCGCCGCAGCCCCTGGCGCGCGAGCAGGTGTTTGCCTATCTGCGCGACTGTGAGCCAGTGGCGGCTGACGTGACGTTGCTGTCGGTGTGCGACCGTCTGGCTACGCGTGGCGCCAAGGCAGAGCGGGCAATCGAGGCGCACCTGGCGCTCGCTCGCGCGATGCTCGCCGACGCATTGCGCTGGCGCGCACAGGGCCCACCGAAGCCGTTGTTGCGGGGAGATGAGTTGGCCGCAGCAGTGGACATGCCGCTGGGTCCCGGTGTCGGAGAGCTCCTCGAACGATTGGCCGAGGCGCAGTTTGCCGGCCGCGTCAGCACTCGCGAGCAGGCGCTGGCGTTCGTACGGGGCCTTTAAGATGCCAGACATGAGCCACGCTGACTGCATCTTCTGCAAGATCGTCGCCGGCGAACTGCCGGCGAGCATCGTCGACGAAGACGAGCACACCATCGCCTTCATGGACATCAACCCAGCGACTCGCGGCCATGCACTCGTGATTCCGCGCGCTCACGCGACCGATCTGTTGGAGATCGAGCCATCCCAGCTGATGGCGGTAAGCGTCGCGGCTCAGCGGCTGGCAGCTCGCGCCAAGGAGCGCCTCGGCGCCGACGGCGTGAACGTGATCAACTCCTGCGGAGCGGCGGCGTGGCAGACGGTCTTCCACTTCCATTTGCACGTGATCCCTCGCTACCAGGGAGATCCGCTGCGTCTTCCCTGGACGCCCGCACCGGGGAATTCCGAAGAGATCGCGGCGGTTGCGGCGATGCTGAGCGAGGACTAGCGGCGCGACGTCGATAGAATCTCACTCATCGCCGCAAGGGGGAAAAAGACGATCGGCGTCGAACCGCTACATCGTCGCCATCTTCGTGTTGATGTTTGATGCCGGTGCTTCAGCATCCGGCCTCTGCGGTTGAATGAGTCATATGAAACGTGCATCCACAGCAGTCTTGGGGGGCTGCCTACTGGCGCTACTAGTGCCGGCCGGATCGCTGGCCACGCTTGCCGAAGTCGGCGTGATCCCAGCCACTAATCCGCCGACGGTGCCCAGTTGCCCGACGCCTTCATGTCTAGCGGTCAGTCGTACGACTGGCTTCCAGGTCAAGGTCGAATCCAACAACAACGTCGAGGCGGCTCCGCGTACGGGCACGATCGTCGCCTGGACGATCAGCCTTGGCAAGCCAAGCTCCACGCAGATCAAGTTCTTCAACGCCAACGAGGGTGGACCGGCCAGCGCTGGAATCGCGATCCTGCGCCCCCAAAAGAGCCCCAAACTCTCCTACAAGCTGATCGCGCAGAGCCCCGTGGTCCCACTTGAAAAGTACTTCGGCAAGACCGCTCAGTTCCCGCTCGCGACTACGATCCCCGTCAAGAAGGGCGATATCGTCGCCCTGACGGTCCCCTCCTGGGCGCCGTCGCTGGCGTTGGGCTTCGGCAAGGCAACGTCTTGGCGCGCGAGCCGGGGTAAGGGCAAGTGCACGACGACCGGCACGCAGACCGCTCACACCCAGTTGGGCTCGAACGTCCAGTACTTCTGCCTGTACCAGACAGCGCGCTTGACCTACAGCGCCACGCTGATCTCCACCCCCTAGTAACGCCAGGCTAGCCGGTGGGGGCGCTGGCACCGCCAGTAGCTTCCGAGCCGCCTGTTTCGCTGCCGCCGGAAGACGATTTTTCAGACGTTTTTTCGGATTCGCCGGCAGAGGTGCCGCCCGATCCTTCGCTGGATTCGGACGATCCTTCGCTGGATTCGCTGCCGCCGGTCGAACTCGTTTTTTCTTCTGAGCCGGTCGAAGTTTTCGCAGCCGTCGAGGTTGTGGATGTTGCCGTCGTTTCGGCGGCTTCTTTTTCAGCCGAGGTGTCGTTTGGCGGCGTGACTTCCGGCGTGCTCTTGGGCGTGGCGTCAGACACGCTGGAACCACCGCAGGCCGACAGGCCGATAGCGGCGAGGAGCAGTACGGCGCCGGCGGCCAGCGCCGCTATCGAACGGGGACGAAGCGCCCGGCTCACGCGCCGAGCGGGCCCATCCGCCGGCCGCAGGTGGGGCAGTCGTTGAGGTCCTTCTGGGCGAGCTGCTCACACCAGGGACAGAACCTGAGGTTCTCGACCGCCCACGGCAGCCGTGAGCTCGACGGTGCCAGCGGCAGGACCTTGCCGAGCACTTCCATCGGCTCGCCGGAGTCGCGGTCGAGATAGATCTCGCCGGGCGTTGCCTCGATCACGATCTCGCGGCCACTCGAGGGCGTGCGCAGGCGGTAGCGCTGCTTGCTCATGCTCGGCACTCTATCGGAGCGTGCAGGCGGATAGAGAGTCGCCGAGTTGGTCTGATCTGGGTGGTAGCGAGGGCACGCGGATAGGCTTGCGGACTTGCGTGTTCTGATCTTCCACGGCTACCTGTTGGCCGGCACCGGCTCCAACGTCTACAACGCCCGCCTGGCCCAGGCGTTGGTGGATCTGGGCCATGAGGTGCATCTGATCTGCCAAGAGCGCCATCCCGAGCGCTGCTCGTTTGCCGGCGCGACGGGCGACTGGGACAGGGGAGAGCTGCGCGTCCGATCGCTCGATCACGACCGCTCTAGCGCGGGCGGCAGCTGCACGATCTATCGGCCGGACATAGGCGGCCTGTTGCCCGTCTATGTGCAGGACCTCTACGAGGGCCTGCAGGCGCGTCGGTTTGCCGACTGTAGCGACGCCGAGGTGGCGGCCTACGTGCTAGCCAACGTGGAGGCGGTGCGGGAGGTCGCCGAGCGAGTGCGACCCGACGTGGCACTTGCCAATCATCTCGTTATGGGTCCCGCGATCCTCGCGCGTGCGCTGAGTGGCCTTGCGCCATATGCCGTCAAGGTGCATGGCAGCGCATTGGAGTACACAGTCAAGCCCGAGCCCGAGCGCTTCCTCGGCTACGCCAGCGAGGGCTTGGCTAAAGCCAAGACGGTGCTGGTGGGCTCCAATCACACCGCCCAGAGCCTGTGGCGAGCAATGTGCGATCCGCAGTTGCCGAGCCGTACCCGCCTAGGACCGCCGGGAGTGGACGTCGGCACATTTCGCCCACGCGAGGGCGATGCGGCGGCGCATGGACTAGCCGACCTGATCGACAGGCTGCGCAGCGGCCACACCCGGGCAGCAGACACAGAAGGGGCGTTTGCCCGCGACGAGCGGATGGTTGCCCAGGCTTTGGAGCATGTTCGGTCAGGCGAGGGGGAACTCGTCGCCTTTGTCGGCAAGCTGATCGGCGCCAAGGGCGTTGACCTATTGCTCGAAGCGTGGCCCCTGATCTTGCGTGAGCGTCCGCAAGCAAGGCTGGTGATAATCGGCTTCGGCGCCGAGCGCGAACGCTTCGAGGCTGCGGCGGCCCAGTTCGGTGACCGGGTCATATTCACTGGGCGCCTCGACCACGAAGAGCTTGCCGACGTGCTCCCGCTGTGCCAGGCGCTAGTCGTGCCGAGTACTTTCCCGGAGGCGTTTGGCATGGTTGCGATCGAGGCTGCGGCATGCGGCGTGCTGCCGATCAGCGCCGAGCACTCCGGCTTGGCCGAGGTCAGCGAAGTGCTCGCCGAAGCTGTGCCGCAACAGGCGCGGGCGCTACTGTCGTTTGCGATCGACGAGCAGACGGTCCCCGTGATAGCGACCCGGGTGATCAACTGGTTGGGGGTCGATCGACGGCTGCGCGAACAAACGCGCGAGGCGCTTGTCTCGGTGGTGCGCGAGCGCTGGTCGTGGGAGGGCGTCGCGAGTGGCGTGATCGCCGCGGCGCAGGGGACCTCGGAGAGTCCGCTCGCCCGGGCGGTCGGGTAGAGTTCCCGCGCTGATGTCTGCAGCGGCAATCGGGTCACTTTCGCGACGTGGGGGAGCGCTCGTAGGGGCGGGTCTCGCGCTGCTTGGCGCCGCCGGTTGTTCGAGCGTCAAGCACACCGACGCCAACCTCGTCGAAGGCAAGCAGGCGTTTGTTGCCAAGTGCGGCGCCTGCCACACGCTTGCACGCGCCAACACCAAGGGGACGGTCGGTCCGGACCTCGATGAAGCGTTTCGCGAGGCGCTCGAAGTTGGAGAGCGCCGCAGCGCCGTGCGCAGTGTGGTCGAAGGTCAGGTCGAAAACCCCAATCGCTATGGCGCGATGCCGAGCGGCCTGGCAAGTGGCCGCACGCTTGCGAACATCGCCGCCTATGTAGCCGAATCGGCTGCACGGCCCGGTCAGGACACGGGCCTGCTGGCAAGCGCTGTCAAGGCGCCTGGTGCAGGAAAGCCGGCGGTCGAGAAGGCCGGCAAGCTCGAAATCTCAGCCGATCCAACCGGTCAGCTCGCCTATGCGACCAACAAGGCCTCAGCAAGCGCCGGCGCTGTCTCCATCTCGATGCCGAATATGTCCGGTGTCTCGCACAACATTGCGATTGAAGCTGGTGCTCACGAAGCCACGGGTAGCGGTCCGGTGATCGCGGCGAGTTCGTTCGTCACCAAGGGCA
>DASTPN010000140.1:0-5671 GCA_035719985.1 Solirubrobacteraceae bacterium
GCCCTGCAGGCTTTCCTGGTAGTCGATCACCGATCCGCGCACGAACGGCAGGCTCTCGTTATCGACCAGCAGCTTCAGCCCGTGGGTCTCGAACACGACATCGCTGTCGCGCTGCTCGTCGAAGGCAAGTTGGTACTGGAAGCCTGAACAGCCACCGCCGCGCACACCCACGCGCAACCCCGCGAGGTTGACGTCGGCCTGCTGTGCGTCGAGGAACTCGTGCACCTTCTCGGCACCCTTGTCGGTGATCGTGATCATCGCTTTCCAAAGTATAGCGTTAGGGCTCAGTACACAGATTGACTAAAGAGGGGCCCGCCGAAGCCGGATGACACGCGCCTTCGGCGCGAATCCCCGTTTCGGCCAGCCGGCCTTTGGCCGGCTGCGCCACCCTCTAATCTAGGTGCCATGCCCAGCGCGGACGAGATCAAGCAGCGCATCGAGGTCGCCATCCCGGGCGCCCAGGCAGAGGTCGAGGACTACACCGGGGGCGGCGATCACTTCCGCGCTACCGTGGTTGCGGCGGCGTTTGCCGGTCGCAGCCGGATCGAGCAACACAAGCTCGTCTATGACGTGTTCGGCGCGGAGATCGGCGGACCGATTCACGCGCTTTCGCTAAAGACCGAAGTCGCGCAAGCACCGAAGACCGACGCAACGTCAGGAGCAGTCAATGTCTGAGAGCGAGTCAAACCCCATTCGTGACGCGATCGCCGAGGCGATCTCAGAGCACGAGACGATCCTCTTTATGAAGGGCAACCCGGATGCGCCCGCCTGCGGCTTCTCGGCGCGCACGGTGGCCATGCTGCAGTCCCTACAGGTGCCGTTTGCCGCAGTGGATATCCTGCCCGACCCACGCATTCGGCAGGAGCTCTCGGCGATCTCGAACTGGCCGACGATCCCCCAACTCTTCCACAAAGGCGAGCTGATCGGCGGCTGTGACATCGTCACCGAGATGTACGAGTCCGGGGAGCTGGCAGACGCGCTCGGGATCGAGCAGGCACAGGCTGCGGAGATCGAGGCCGAGCCGACCGTCGCCGGCTCAAACGGCTTTACCCAGATCGAGAACCGTCTCGGCTAGCGCCCGGCGGGTGCTGTAGCGTCCCCGCGCGTGCCACCTGTAGCGGTCGTCGGCGACTCAACCAATTATCTCCCCCGCGAGCTGGCCCAGCGTGAAGGCATCGGTCAGGTCAGCCTGCACGTCGGCTGGCAGGGCGAATCCCAGCGCGAGAGCGAGATGGAGGGCTTCGACGCCTTCTATCAGCGCCTGCGCTCAGACCCGGAGCTGCCCACCACCTCCCAGCCTTCGATCGGCGACTTCCTGGCAGTGTGGGAACCGCTGCTCGAGGACGGTCGTGACATCGTCTCGATCCACCTCGCCGGCGGTATCTCCGGCACCTGCGAGTCCGCGCGCCAGGCACACGCGCTGCTGGGCGAACGCGGGCTAGCCGATCGCGTCGAGGTGATCGACGGCGAAACGGCGTGCGGAGGCCTCGGCCTGCTGCTGCTCGCCGCGGCGGCAGCGGCCCGTGGCGGCGCCGACAAGGCCGCCGTCGCCGCTCGCGCGCTCCAGACGCGCAAGGCGATGCGGATCTGGTTTTGCGTGGACACGCTCGAGTACCTGCGTCGCGGCGGGCGCGTCGGCAAGGCGCAGGCCTGGATCGGCACCACCTTGCAGATCAAGCCGATCCTCTCGCTGGAGTACGAGATCGTGCCGGTTGAGCGCGTGCGCACCTCCAAGCGCGCCTTCGAGCGGATGGTCGGCTACGCCCAGGAGCTGCACGACGTCGGCGCCGACGGCTGGGTCGTACAGCACATCCAGGCTCACGAGCAGGCCGAGCGGCTGATGGATCGCTGCCGCGAGATCTTCGACTCAGAGCCGGTCTTCACCTCTGAGGTCGGCCCGGTGATCGGCACCTACACGGGCCCGGGCCTGGTCGGCGTCGGAGCGATCCCGCGCTCCTTGCTCGCCTGACGCCTGACGCCGCGACGCGCGGAGCTAGCCGCTGCGGCGGCGTTTGCGACGGCGTCGCGCGCTCAACGCCAACAGACCGACGACCGCACCGGCGGCGATCGTCACCTCACGTTGATGGCGCTGCAACTGGCCGCGCCAGTCGGTGATGCGCGCCACTTCGCCGTGCAGGCGGTTCAAGGAGACCGCCAGCTCCGCGCGGTTGGACTCGATCGAATTGCGGATCTCAGTTGCCGAGCGTTGTGCCATAGCCGCCCCCTTTGCCAGTCTCGCTTTGCGTTGGCGTGCTCCCGGGCGGCGGGATCGGCGGCGTCGAGGTCGGTGCGCCCGACGAGCTGACCGTCTCGCGGATCTTGCGCGCCTCTTCGATCGCCATTTCCGGTGTCGGCGGCGCGCCTTTGCGGACCGCCTTGGCGGCCAGGATGCCGGCGATCACGCCCAGGATCACAAGGATCAGCGCCATTGCAAAGAAGCCCCAGAAGTACGTGTACGCGTTGCCGATCGGAAGCTCGTAATAGAGCAGCCAGGCACAACCGATCAACACGAAGAACAGCGCCGTCAAGAAGAACACGCCGGCGACGATCGCCACGACGGCACCCTTGGCCAAGCGCGTCGTCTTCTCGGTGATCTCGGTCTTGGCAAGCTCGATCTCCTCGCGGATCAGCACGCTCGCGCGCTCTGATACCTCGGTGATCGCGGCCGCTATCCCCGACTGCCGGCTCTCCCCGTCCTTGGGAACGCCGTCGTCGCTGCTCACTCGGGGGGCTCCTCGTCGAACATCCTTCTCCACACGGCCGCGGCCGTGCGCTGGGTGAGGATGCTCGCCAACGCGCCGAAGGCGGTCAGCAGGCCAGACCACACCATCTTCTTCACAAGCTCATTTTCCATGCGCGCAAGTCTATTGCCCCGGCAGACAGCTGCTCATGCTCCTTGTTGGGAGAGCCCACAAACCCCTTGGGCGACGTTGAGCACGAATGCCGCCAGCTTGCGCGTCACGACAGGCTGCGTCGGAGCGTTATCGGCGAAATTGACGGCGCCGTCCTGGTCGCGCACGTAGTAGGAGAGCACCGAGCCCTTCGCCGCCGGGAACGATTCGCGCCGCGAGGCAGCGTCTTTCAAATCTTCCTGGATCACACGCGCTTCGATGATCTGCGGATCGCTCAGGTGGTGTGGCGCGCCGGCATTGCAGTGGACCACGCCTTCTTCGTTGACGAGCAGCGTTAGCTTCGCTCCCGGGGTACTGCCAGTGCGGTAGACGACGAACAGGTCTGGCGAGAGGACTCCTCCGCAGCCGGCGGCAGTCAGCGCGACGCTTGCCAGGACGACGCTGGCAAGCGCGACGAGCGCACGTGGACGGCACGCTGGCAACACCCCCCCTTTGCGGAACACCCCCCCTTCGCGAAGCATCACGAAACCACCGCCACGCCGCCACGGCGCGGGTCGCCGGCGCCGAGCAGCTCCCCGTCCCGACGCTGCACCGCCTGAACGCCACCAAAGAACAGGTTGAGATCGTGAAAGCGCACCACCTCGCGCTCGCCCGCACCCCCGACCGTATCGCCCACACCCGCGTGCCCGGGCTCGAGCCCGGGCTCGTGATAGACGATGCCGCCCTCGAAGTGCACGCGCGGCGCGCGCACCGCTTCCGGCGCGGAGAGACCGCGGTCCACCACGCCCACGATCGTCTGCAGGATCGCCGAGCGGATGCGGTTGGAGCCCGCGCTGCCGAGCACCAGCTCGACCTCGCCATCGCGAAGGACTACCGACGGCGCCATCATGCTCGGCATCCGCCGCCCAGCCGGATGGGTGTGAAAGCCAAGCGGCGAGAGGTCCTCCTCGCCCATCACGTTGTTGAGGTGGATGCCGGTGCCCGGGACGACCACTCCGGATCCCTCTCCGTTCGTACACGTCACAGAGCACGCACTCCCGTGCGCGTCAAGCACTGAGATGTGGGTCGTGGATCCAAGCCGTGAAGACAGAAAGCACGCCAAAAATCCCTCCTCTGAGAGGCCCTGGACGAATTCTGGCGTGCGCTCCCGCTGCGCCGCTTCCATCGCGCCAAGCACGGCCTCGAGCGTCGGCGGCGCCGGCTGTGCGTCGAGCAACCCCAAGGCGTAGGCGATCAAGGCACCGCCCGCCGACGGCGGCGGGTTGGTCAGCACTTCGCGGTCGCGGTAGGCCATCCGCAGCGGCTCGCGCACGATCGCGCGATAGCCGGCGAGTTCATCGCGACGGATCGACCCGCCGCGCTCGGCCAGCCAGGAACAGACAGCCTCAGCTATGTCGCCCTCGTAGAACGGCGTCGCGCCGTCGCGGCCCAGCCGCTCGAGCGCATCTGCCAACTCCGGATTGGCAAGCAGCTCGCCCTCTTTGAGCAAATTCCCCTTCGGCGCCCACAGCGCCGCACACTCCGGCGTCGAGCGCAGCAGCTCTCCCAGGATCTCGACGATGTATGCCTGACCGGCGTTCAGTGGCGCTCCCTCACACGCAAGCCGAGCCGCGGGCGCCGCTAGCTCTGAGAGCGCGATCGTGCCCCAGCGCTCCACGGCCTCGCACACGCCCGCCGGTGTGCCGTAGACGCCGCAGGAGGCCGGTCCGATGTAGAAGACCTGTACAGCGTCGCCAAACGACACGTCCACGGCGTCGAGCTCGGCCGCGCTGCCGTCCTGCGCGCGCGTGGGGGCCTGCACGAAGAAGTCGAGCAGCGCCGGCTCCTGGTCGGGGCCTGCGACGAGCATGTACCCGCCCGCACCCAGACCCGTGAGCAGCGGCTCAGCCGCGAATGAGGTGAGCATCGCCGCCACCGCCGCATCGACGGCGTTGCCCCCTTCGCGCAAGACGTCCGCACCAGCCTGCGCGGTCAGCGGATGACCGGCCGCGACGACTCCCTTCTCAGCGATTCCCATAGACGCTCAGATTGACACGAGCGCCCGTGCCAGGCGCTCTGGGGCGCTCAGAAGTTGGGAATGAACTCGGGGACTTCCCGGTCGCTGACCGAGAGGCCACCTCTGCGCGGCTCGCGCCCGTCGCGACCACCGCGCTCACGCTCACGTGGCGAGGAACCCGTGCGCTTCACACGCGGCTCGCCGGCCGGCTCGCGCAGCTGCGGGCGTGAGCTGCCGGCACCATAACCCGTCGCGACAACCGTGACCCACACCTGATCCTCGAGCTTCTCGTCGACCATGGCGCCGAAGATGATGTTGGCGTCGGGGTGTGCGGCCTCGGAGACGGCCTTGGCGGCCTCGTTGACCTCCCACAGCGACAGGTCGCGACCGCCGGTTATCGAGAGCAGGATCGAGCGCGCGCCCTCCATCGAGGTCTCGAGCAGTGGCGAGGCGACAGCCTGCATCGCCGCCTCGGGCGCGCGGTTCTCGCCGTAACCCATGCCGATGCCGAGCAACGCGTTGCCGGCGTCGGACATGATCGTGCGCACGTCGGCAAAGTCGAGGTTGATCAGACCCGGCAGCGTGACCAGGTCGGAGATGCCCTGCACGCCCTGGCGCAGGACGTCGTCGGCCATCCGGAAGGCCTCTTCGAGCGTCGTCTTCGAGTTGGCGACCTGCGCGAGCCGGTCGTTGGGGATGACGATCAGCGCGTCCACCTGGCCGCGCAGCGCCTTGATGCCTTCCTCCGCGGTGTCGTTGCGCACCCGACCCTCGAACGAGAACGGCCGCGTCACCACGCCGATCGTGAGCGCGCCCGCCTCCT
>DASTPN010000141.1:0-4854 GCA_035719985.1 Solirubrobacteraceae bacterium
GGGCCGCAACCGCCAGGTACGTCGGATGTGCGAGGCCGTCGGTTACAGAGTGCTCGAGCTCGAGCGGATCGCGTTTGGTCCGCTGATGCTTGGCAATCTGCCGCGCGGGAGTCACCGACGCCTCGATAAGGTCGAGGTCGAGCGCTTGCGCGAGGCTTCGACGCGAATCGTCGGCAAGGCGGTCGACCAGGCGCGCGGCCCCTCCGCCGCGAGCCTCTGAAAGAATCGCGCTCGATGGCCCAACGCCTGTACGCGCTGCGCGGTGCGATCTCGGTGCTCGATGACGATGCCACGCAGATCCTCGACGCGACCAGCGAGTTGATGAACGAGATTATGGCTCGCAATGAACTTGATCCCGATCAGGTCGTCAGTTGCATCTTCACGGTCACCGACGACTTGACCGCGGAGTTTCCGGCCGTGGCGGCCAGGGCTTTGGGCTTTGAGCGGGTGCCGCTGCTATGCGCTCGCGAGATCCCGGTGCCCGGATCGTTACGGCGTGTGATCCGGGTCCTGATTCATTACTACGCTGACGATGAGCACGAGCCGGCGCACGTCTATCTGCGCGAGGCGTCCACATTGCGGGCGGACCTACAGGCGGCGCAATGAGGCTCGAGGGATTCGCGCGGCGAGCGGGAGCTACCAGAGAGGGAGAGCGATGAGCGAGCGCAGAAAGCCGACGAAGAGATTTCTGATAGCGGCGCTGCTCGTCTGCGCCGCTATGGCCGCCGGCGCGACTTCTGCCTCGGCCTCCGCTGAGCGTCACCCGCACGTGGGCAGGCTTCCGGGGTTTCCCGCCATGCGCGGGGTGGTGCCGGTGCTCGGGTCACAGGCGGCCGCCAACGCTCGCACGGCGCTTCTAAAAGGGGCTTTCGCCGAAGCTCAGGCGCGACGCGCCGGTCGTCTGAGCGGCTTGGCCGAGCCCAACGCGCAATTCATCTCCGAATGCTTTGAAGAAGCATCCTTCGATAGCACTCAGGATGTCTGCTACAGAGGTGGCCCTGTGCTGCACGATCCGACCATTCACCTGATCTTTTGGCAGGGGCCGGTGAACGGGGAAGGCAAACCGGTCGATCCGCACGTCGCGCTGTTCACCGCCTCATACGAGCAGGAGGTCGAGCAGTATTTCATCGACATCGCTAAAGAAAGCCACGCGCAGGCGAACGTCTTTGCCGTCGATCCTCAATATGGTGAAGGGGAAGGCCGAGAAGCGCCAGCTGGTGAATACGCGTTCTCGTTTGAAAACGACAGCAGCGATGTGAGTGTCACCAACGACGCTCCTGCATCAGGTGGCCAAATATGTAAAGACGCGGCGCCTGCCTCGGAAGGTCCCTGCCTACTTGACTCGGACGTGCAGCATGAGGTCGAAGTTGTTGCTGGAACGAGCGAAAAGGGCCTGGGCGACATCTATGTGGTGCTGACGCCCCCGGGCGTTAGTGGCTGTTTTGAAGCTGGATCGGGTGAGTGCGCATTTAAACAGTACTGTGCGTATCACGGGGATTTCGGCGGCGACGGCCGCGTGTCTGGCCAGCAGACGCTGTATGTAGATCTTCCCTATCTCGGTGAAGTTGCAGGCTGTGACTCCGGCGTTCATCCCGCCAACCCGGCGGCCGACAATGGCGCCGACGCGGTGATAGACACCGCCAGCCACGAGGTCAACGAGACGGTCACCGATCCGATCGGCAGCCAGTGCGAAGTTGGCGCGATCTCGGCGTCTGAATGCGAGGCCAACGCGTGGACCGACGTGATCGGTCAGGAGATAGCGGACAAGTGCTTGCCGCCGGAGTCTACGGTCGACGGGGTCTACGGAGAACCACTCGAAGAACTTGGGGCGCTGCGCTACAACCAGCTAATTGGCGGTCATCACTATTGGACTCAACGCGTGTGGAGCAACGAAGCGGGACTTGAAGGAGGGGCTTGCGTTCAGCGCAGGATCGAAGTGAGGTTCTCGGTCTCCGCCAGCCGCCGGGCGACCGTGCCGATGACGCTCGACGGCTCCGCTTCCGGCGCACCAGGCGATCCGGCTATCTACTGGGTATGGAACTTCGGTGGCGACGAACAGGTCGGCACCGCGAGCCCGACCATCTCGCACATATTTGCCCAGCCCGGCATTTACGCGGTCGGATTGACGGCATATGACGCCTATGGAAACTCCGAGGCGGGCGTCGGCCTGTTCGAAGTGGGCGCTGCCCCGACGCCATCGCCGTCTCCGGCGCCGCCCGTGATCAAGGAAGTGATCAAAGAAGTGATCGTGCCGGCGCGCTTGACCGCGGCACAGGTGGCGGCCAAGCTCGGCCTACCGGCCAATGGCAAGAAACTGTCCGGCGGCGGTCCGTTCGCTTTCGGTCACGCCGCATGCCCACCCGCCTGCGGCGTGAGATTGCAGCTTTACGCGAAGACAACTAGCAGCACACAAAAAGGACCCGCCACCAAGCAGGTGCTGGTCGGCGGCGTCCACCTCGTGCTGGCGGCCAAAGGCGCACATCCGCTGTCGCTGTCGCTGAACGCCAAGGGCAAGCAGCTGCTGCGCAAGCACCACAACCTGGTCTGCAGGCTCCTCGTGAGCGTCGAAGGCCAGGAAGGCGGCAGCTGGCAGATAGAACGCTCGCTGACGCTAAAGCGCTGAGTCGCCACAATAGGCCGATGTCTTTGGAGTTCTCAGAGCGGATCGCGCGCATACCGGTGTATCCGGCCGCGGGCGGCTATGCCGATCGCGCGCCGCGAGTGAAGCTCGCCTCCAATGAGTCGCCGTGGCCGCCGCTGCCGGCTGTGATCGAGGCGATACAGGCCGCGCTGCCGATGCTCAATCGCTACCCGGATCCGACCAACTCGCTGCTCAAGCAGCGGCTGTCTGAGCGCTACGGCGTGCCGAGCGCGCGGATCGCGATTGGTAACGGCTCCTGCGACATTTTGCTGGCCGCGGGCGAGGCATTGCTCGAGCAGGGGGCCGAGCTTCTCTATGCATGGCCGTCGTTTTCGGTCTATCCCCACCTGAGCGCCGCCTCCGGCGCACGCGCGATCACAGTGCCGCTTGACGCACAGGAGCGCCATGACCTCGGCGCGATGCTCTCCGAGATAACAGCCGCCACTCGGATGGCGATCGTCTGCAACCCCAACAACCCGACCAGCACCGCGCTGCCGCTGGCGGACATCGCCGACTTCATCGCCGAGGTTCCCCGCCACGTGTGCGTGGTCCTCGACGAGGCCTACTGCGAGTTCAACCTGCTCGAGGATCCCGACGCTTCGATCGACCTGCTCGACGCGCATCCGAACCTGGTACTGCTGCGAACGTTCTCCAAGGTCTACGGGCTCTGCGGCCTGCGTGTCGGCTTCGCGCTGTGCGGCTCGGACGATCTGCCGCGCGCGGTCGACCAGGTGCGCCAGCCGTTCTTCTGTAACGCGATCGCCCAGGCGGGCGCAGTCGAGGCTCTGCGCCATCAGGATGCTGTGACCGAGCGCGTGACACGCACGATCGCCGAGCGCATCTCGATGGACGAGCGCCTGCGCGCGCTGGGGATAGAGCCCGCCGAGTCTCAGGCTAACTTCTGTTGGTTCTCGCTCGGCGAGGATGATCCAGAGCGCGCCGGTGAGCGCGAGGCGGCGGTGATGCGCGGCTTGGAGGAGCAGGGTGTGCTCGTGCGCGGCGGCGGTGCGCTGGGCAAGCCAGGGGCGCTGCGCGTCACCTATGGCACCTCTGAGGAGAACGAGATCTTCCTCGCGGCGCTTGATCGGGCGCTCTGAGCTTGCTACAAAGCACTCAGACGATCATGCACACGACCGCTTCGATAACTGCACTCGCCCGCACAGCCGCGTGTGCTCCCGCGTCGTATTGGTCGTTTCGCTACGCCTGGCGATTTAGCTAGGCGCTTCGACCTGGCCTCCTTTTGTGAGCGGAGGCATCTCCAGGTCGCAAAGGTCCCCCGGACGAGCGCCGCTTCCGCCGCTGCTCACAAAACCAACCCAGACTTGAAAGGATCGAGCAGATGATGATCGTCATGAAGGAGGACGCGACCGAGTCGGAGATCGGTGCGGTGATCGAGAAGATCGAGAGCGCGGGCGCCCTTGCGCACCCGATCAAAGGCGCGCGCCTGACCGTGATCGGCGCAATCGGGGACGTTGAGCAGGATGTGAGCGTCGCCAACCTGGGCCTGGAGGCTCAGCCGGGAGTCGATCGCGTGATGCCGATCCTCAAGCCCTACAAGCTTGCCTCCGCTCAGATTCGCCACGGCGAACCGAGCACACTGGAGATCGAGGGGCGCAAGATCGGTGGTGGACACTTCGCGCTGATCGCCGGCCCCTGCACGGTGGAATCGCGCGAGCAGTTGCTTCAGACCGCCGAGGTCGTCAAGGATGCCGGCGTGGCGATGCTGCGCGGAGGTGCTTACAAGCCGCGAACGAGTCCGTACGCTTTCCAGGGCCTCGGCACGGAGGGCTTGAAGCTGTTGGCGGAGGCCAAGCAGCAGACGGGGCTTCCGATCGTCACAGAGCTGATGGACGCTCGTGACCTGGAACCGGTGCTCGAGGTCGCCGACGTGATTCAGGTCGGGGCGCGCAACATGCAGAACTTCCCGCTGCTGGCGGAGCTTGGGCGTGCAGGACGACCAGTTCTACTCAAGCGTGGGCTCTCAGCGACGCTTGATGAGCTCTTGATGGCGGCCGAGTACGTGCTCAAGGAAGGCAACCCGAACGTGATGCTCTGCGAGCGCGGCATCCGTACCTTTGAGACCAACTACCGCACGACGCTCGACCTGCAGGCGGTGCCGGTGCTCAAAGAGCTGACGCACCTGCCGATCGTGGTCGATCCGAGCCACGCGGCGGGTCGGCGCTCTTTGGTGCGCCCGATGTCGCTGGCCGCCG
>DASTPN010000142.1:0-5639 GCA_035719985.1 Solirubrobacteraceae bacterium
CCAGGCCGTCGCCGAAGCGGATGTCCTCGCCGCCGACGTAGACGTTCACGAACCGTCGCAGGCCACCGTCGCCGTCGGAGAGGCGGTCGCGCAGCTCGCCGTGCTGGGCGTAGAGCGCCTCGAGCACCTCGCGTACGGTGCCACCATCGAGCACCGCCTCGCTTTCGCCGCCGGCAGCAGAACGCAACTGCGTGGGGATCTTTACCGTAACGCCCATGTCCGATTACACCCCCAGAGCCGCGAGCGCCTGAGCACCGGTGGTGGTGCCCTGCTCGACCTGTGTCTCGAACTGCTCTACCGACGGCTCGATCGTATGCGTCTCGAACGTACCCTTGACCGCGTCGAGGGTCTTCAGCCCCTCGCCGGTGATCACGAGCACGACGCGCTCGTCGGGGTCGATCTCGCCGCGCGCGGCAAGCTTGGCAAGCGTCGCCGTCGTGACGCCGCCGGCCGTCTCGGTGAAGACCCCTGTGGTCTGTGCGAGCAGCGCGATGCCGGCGCGGATCTCCTCGTCTGTGACAGAATCGATCGAGCCGCCGCTTCGCCGCGCCTCTTCGATCGCGTAGGGCCCGTCGGCGGGGTTGCCGATCGCAAGCGACTTGGCGATCGTGTCCGGCTTGACGGGCTTGCACACCTCGTGTCCGGCGGCGAAGGCGGTGGCCACGGGAGAGCAGCCCTCGGCCTGCGCGCCGCTCATCCTTGGAGTCTCACCGCTCACCAGCCCGAGCTCGTGCCACTCGTCAAACCCCTTGGCGATCTTCGTGAAGAGCGATCCGGAGGCGATCGGCGCGACGATCCGGTCAGGCAGCTCGAAGCCGAGCTGCTCGGCGATCTCGTACGCAAGCGTCTTGGACCCCTCGGCGTAGTAAGGCCGCAGGTTGACGTTGACGAATGCCCAGTCGCGCTCGGCCGAGAGCTCGGTGCAGAGCCGGTTGACGTCGTCGTAGTTGCCCTTGACCGCGACCAGTTTGGTCCCGTAGATCCCGGTGGCGAGGATCTTTTCTTCCTCGAGATCGGCCGGAATGAACACGTAGGACTCAAGCCCGAGCGCAGCGCCATGGGCCGCCACGGATTTCGCCAGGTTGCCCGTCGAGGCGCATGCGATCGTCGTAAAGCCCAGCTCGCGTGCCCTCACCGTCGCGACCGAGACGACGCGATCCTTGAAGGAGTGAGTCGGATTGGCAGCGTCATTCTTGACCCACACCTCGCGCAGGCCCAGTTGCTTTGCCAGCCGGTCGGCCTTGATCAGCGGTGTGCAGCCAGCCGGTAGCCCTGTGCGCGAGGCAAGTCGCCCCGAGGGTCCTGGAGGACCGTCTAGGACCGGCAGGAAGTCGGCGTAGCGCCAGATGTTCTGCGGTCCGGCCTGAATGCGGCGGCGCAGTTGGTCGGCGTCCTTGCCGAGCGCGGAGTGGTCGTAGGCGACCTCCAGCGGCCCGAAGCAGCGATCGCAGACGTACAGCGCCTCCAGCGGATACTCAGCCTTGCACTCTCGGCACTTCAGATGTGTCACAGCCATGTTGGGACTCCTTGCACTCGTCTTCGCCGGTAACCCGTGTGGCGAAGAGCAGGGAAGCCCGCCACACATCTCTCAGGAATTGGCACCTTTCCGCTGTTAGACGGCGGTTGCCGGGGTTTCATCGGGCCAGTCCCTCCACCCCTCTGGATGTGTCCAGCTATGTGTGGGTCAGTATACGAAGCCTCTGGACGGAACGCAAGAGAACCTTGGGTAACGCACGGCGGGACCTGGTGTACGCCCTATCCATGAGCACCCGCGCGATCGAGGCCGAGCAGACGCCGACGGAGGCCCCGGATGCCTTTGAGCCGCTCGACCCCTCGGCCAAGAAGCGGATGCTGATCATCGTCAATCCCTACGCAACGACTGTCTCTGACCGTCTACGCCATCTGGTCGTCTATGCCCTTCAGGGTCGCTATGAGGTCGACGCCGTCGATACCGAGGCGCGCGGCCACGCGATCGAGCTCTGCCGCGAGGCCGCCCATGAGGGCTATGACGTCGTGGTCGCCTTCGGTGGGGACGGCACCGTCAACGAAGCCGCCAACGGCCTGCGTGGCTCGGCCACGCCGCTGACCTGTCTGCCCGGCGGCTCGGCCAACGTGTACGGGAAGATCCTCGGCATCCCCGGCGAGCTGGTAGACGCCACCGAGCACCTGCTGGCGATGGCCGACCGCTGGCAGCCGCGACGTGTGGATCTCGGTGTTGTCAACGGCCGTTGCTTCACCTTTGCCTCCGGCCTCGGGCTGGACGCAAGCGTGGTGGAGCGCGTGGACTCAAACCCGCATTTGAAGGCCCGCTTCGGCGCCTACTACTTCACCTGGGCGGCCGTCTCCACTTTCTCACGACGCTACATCTTCAAACCGCCGCACCTGCTCGTGGAGGCAGATGGCGAGCAACACGAGGGCGTGACCGCCATCCTGCAAAACGCCTCCCCCTTCACCTACTTCAACGAGCGTCCGATCGAAGTCGCCGACGGTCCGGAGCTTGACTCAGGCACGCTGAAGGCGTGCGTGCTTCACCGCGCTCGTCCCTTTGACATGCCTTCGATCGCCTATCGCGCGCTCTCCAAGCGCGCGAGTGTGGCGCGCCACCGCCAGGTCACGCCGCTGCCGGAAGCTGCCGAGCTAACGGTCCGCTCAGCTGACGAGCAGCCGCTGCCGCTGCAGGTCGACGGCGATTACATCGGTGAGGTCACAGAGGCCCGCTATTCGGTGCTCCCACGCGAGCTGAGCGTCGTCTCCTAAGTCCCTGTTAGTGCAGGGATCCTGCCTCTTCTAAGCCGCTCCGGCGGCACCCGGGGTGACCCGGTAGGCGTCGAACACCGAGTCGGTATTGCGCAGACGCGAGATTGCCCCCTTCAGGCTCTGCGTGTCGGCCAGCTCCACGACAAAACGATTCTTGACCATCGGCGGCATCGACAAGCAGCGCGCTTCGAGAATGTTCGCGCCCGACTCCGAGAACGCGCGTGAGAGATCCTCAAGCAGACGGTGGCGATCCCATGCGTCGATGTGGATTTCAACGACGAACGATGTCTCCTGGTCGCCCTCCCAACTGACGTCGGTAAAGCGTTCTGGATTGCGTGCCAGCAGTCGCGCGTTCGGGCAGTCCTTGCGATGGATCGTGATCCCGCGACCGAGCGAGATGTAGCCAAGGATCGGGTCGCCCGGCACAGGCCGGCAGCACTTGGCCAGGCGCAGCATGACGTCGTCGACCCCCTCGACCTTGATGCCGTACTTGCCCGATGAGGTGGTGGGTCGCCGGCGCGAGCGTCCGACCTTGATCAGCTCGCTGCCGGGAGCCTCGCCATCGGCGGCCTCGCCGCGCTTCAGGCGCTGCAGCACCTTGTTGACAACGACCTTCGGGGAGATCTTGGCCGCGCCCAGCGCGATGTAGAAGTCATCGGCCTTGCGATAGCCCATCTCGCGGATCACGTCGGCAAGCAGCGCCGAGCCGGTGATCTTCTGTGCCGGCAGCCCTTGCTTCTTGAGGTGCTCCTGCAGCAGATCGCGTCCGGTGTGCTCGGTCCCCTCGCGCGTCTCGGCCTTGAACCACTGCTTGATCTTGTTGCGCGCGCGCGTCGTCTTGACGACGGCGAGCCAGTCGCGCGAGGGGCCGCGCTCGCGCTTTGAGGTGAGGATCTCGACGATGTCCCCGGAGCGCAGCTCGTAGTTCAGCGGCACGATCTTCCCGTGCACGCGCGCGCCGACGCAGCGATGCCCGATCTCGGTGTGCACCTCGTAGGCGAAGTCCAGCGGAGTCGCGCCCGCCGCCAGCGACTTGACCTCGCCGCGCGGCGTGAACACGTAGACCTCGTCCTCGACCAGGTCGCCGCGGAAGCGCTCCATGAACTCGCCCGGGTCCGAGAGGTCCTTCTGCCAGTCGAGCATCGAGCGCAGCCAGTTGAGCTTGGCGTCCTCGCCCGGCCCCGCCAGCGCGCCGTCGGTGCCCGCCTCAGAGCCCGGCCGCTGCTTATAGACCCAGTGCGCCGCCACGCCGAACTCGGCCATGCGGTGCATCTCGTGCGTGCGGATCTGGATCTCCAGCGGCCGCCCCTCGGGCCCGATCACAGTCGTGTGCAGCGACTGGTACATGTTGAACTTGGGCATCGCGATGAAGTCCTTGAAGCGACCGGGCAGCGGCTTCCACAGCGAGTGGATCACGCCGACGGTCCCGTAGCAGTCCTTCACGGAGTCCACGAGCACACGCATCGCCGTCAGGTCGTAGATCTCGTTGAACTCGCGGCCCTTGCGGGTCATCTTCGAGTAGATCGAATAGAAGTGCTTGGCCCGGCCGGAGATCAGCGCGCTGATCCCGAGCGCCTCGAGCTCGGACTGGAGGTACTCGCCGGCCGCGGTGACGTAGCGCTCGCGCTCGTCGCGCTGCTGGGCCACCAGCCCCTTGATCTCCTGGTACTTGCGCGGATGGAGCGTGGCGAAGGCGAGGTCCTCGAGCTCCCACTTGATCGCGTGGATGCCCAGCCGGTGGGCGATCGGCGCGTAGATCTCGAGCGTCTCCCGCGCCTTGTCGATCTGCTTGGTCTTCACCAGCGCGCCCAGCGTGCGCATGTTGTCGAGGCGATCGGCCAGCTTGATCAGGATGACCCGGACGTCCGAGGCCATCGCCACGATCATCTTGCGGTAGTTCTCCGCCTGCGCCTCGTCCCGCGAGGAGAAGGTGATCTCGGTCAGCTTGGTCACCCCGTCGACCAGGCTCCCGACCTCGTCGCCGAACCGCTCGCGCACCTCGGCCAGCGAGGCCGACGTGTCCTCGACGGTGTCGTGGAGGAGCGCCGCGCACAACGTCTCGGTGTCGAGGCGCATGCCCGCGCAGATCCGCGCCACCCCGACCGGGTGGACGATGAAGTCCTCCCCGGAGCGTCGCCGCTGGTCGGCGTGGTGCTCGCAGGCGAACAGGAAGGCGTCGGTCACGCGCTCGCGGTCGATCTCGACCATCGCCTCGTCGGCGTGCTCGGAGACGATCGCAAACAGGTCCCCGAGCAGCTTCGCCTCGAGCGGGGTCAGCTCGGGGCTCCCGACCAGGGTCTGGCGCTCCGGCCGGGTCACCCGATCGACGGGCACCCGGATCACCCCGTCGGTGTCCGCCGCCGCCACGGCCACGGCGACCTCGTCCACGGCGACCACCGCCTCCTCCGGGGGCTCCGGATTCAGGCTGCCACCGCGCGCGCTGCGTGATTTTCCAGGTATCGCCGGCCGTCCTCTAGTCGTTGCTCGTAGGCCCGGAACGCCGGGGAAGCCTCAAGCTTCGCGCGGTGCCCCGAGAGCACGGTAGCGCCGATTCGCTCGCGGTCGAGTTCGACGAGGTCGAGCTCCGCGAGGATTCGCAGCAACCGGCCCGCCAGGGCCGGCGATCTGGGCTGCGGGCCATCCCCTCGCAGGGCCGCCTCGAGTCCCTCGCCCTCCGCGCTCCCCCGGTCGCGCAGCGCCCGATAGAGCCCGGCAAGCGAAGCACGCAGTTCGTACTCCTGCTCGTGTATGTGAAGGGCAAAGCGTAGCTCAGGCTCCCCCCAGGCCAGGTGGGCGGTCTGGCTCGGCTCGCCGGCCACGGCGCGGGCGTACACGCCCCGCGAGACCGGCGGGTCGAGGAGCACCACGTGGGTGGCGGCGTC
>DASTPN010000143.1:0-11688 GCA_035719985.1 Solirubrobacteraceae bacterium
ATCGCCTCCACCGACGGCGATAACACCAACTTGATCATCGCCCAGATCGCCCAGCGCCGGTTCGGCGTGGAGAAGGTGCTCGTGCGAGTGATGGACCCGGCTCGCGCCGCCTGGTACAGCGAGCAGGGCCTGCACACGATCTCTCCCACCAAGCACGCGATCGAAATGTTCGAAAGCGCGCTCGCGACGGACCGGTCTGAGCTCTGAGATGAAAAGCGAGATGCCCCCGTGTACGTGATCATCGTCGGAGCCGGCAAGGTCGGACGCAACCTTGCCCGCGAGCTCGTGGGCAAGGGCAACGAGGTGACCTTGATCGAGTCCTCGCGCCCGCGCTATCTGGCGCTCGAAGAAGAGTTCGAGCATGCGCTGCAATACGGCGACGCCACCGAGCTGTGGGTCCTCGAGCGCGCCGGCGTCCAGCGCGCCGACTTGGTGATTGCCGTCACGGGCGATGACGAGGACAATATGCTCGTCTGCCAGGTCGCCAAGGAGAAGTACCTGTGCGAGCGGATCATCGCCCGCGTCAACAATCCGCGCAACTACGAGCACTTCAAGCTCCTGGGTATTCAACCGGCGATCTCGGCGACTGAGCTGATCCTGCGCTTGATCGAGCATGAGGTGCCGCGGTATGGCTTGGTGCATCTGCTGGCGCTCGAAGAGGAGCGTTTGGAGATCATCGAGCTGGAGGTCTCAGCGGACGCGCCGGTGGTCGGTCAGAGCGTCTCGGAAATCGATCTGCCCGAAGGAAGCCTGGTGATCTCAGTCCTGCGCGGGGGCGGGGGCTTCGTGCCCAAGGCCGACACCGTGATCGAAGCGGGCGATGAGGTGTTGTTGGTGCTAGATCCGGGCCTTGAGACCGCGATCACGGCGTTCTTTGCGCCTGGCGGGGCGCGGGCTGGGGCTTAGCTCCGGGACAGGGACTCGAACCCCAAACTCATGCTCCAGAGGCATGCGTGTTGCCAATTACACCATCCCGGAAAGGCATCGCAAGGATAGTGGACCGGCCTGCTACGCCACGGCGTGCAGCGCCCAGTCGCGGTACAGCGCGTAGTACCGACCTTCGGCCGCGATCAACTCGTCGTGCGTGCCCTCCTCAGCGATTTGGCCGTGTTCGAGCACCACTATCCGGCCCGCCTGTCTTATCGTCGACAGGCGATGGGCGATCACGATCGCCGTTCGGCCTGCCAATAGGCGGCGCAGGCCTTCCTCGATCCGACCCTCGGTGTGCAGATCGACGTTGGAGGTCGCCTCGTCGAGGATCAACACGCGTGGGTCGGTGATCAAGGCTCGGGCGAAGGCGATTAGCTGGCGCTGTCCCGCCGAGAGCTGGGCGCCGCGCTCGCCGACTTCGGTGTCGTAGCCCTGATCGAGCTCTGAAATGAATGTATCGGCCCCGACGGCCCGGGCGGCCGCCTCTATCTCCTTCTCGCCGGCCTCGGGGCTGCCGAAAGCGATGTTCTCGCGGATCGTGCCGGAGAACAGGAACGCCTCCTGCGGGACGATGCCCATCTGCGAGCGCAAACTGCCGCTGGCCACGTCGCGCAGGTCGTGGCCGTCGATCAGCACGCGGCCGCCGGTCGGGTCGTAGAAGCGGGCGGCGAGCTTGGCGAAGGTCGACTTGCCGGCGCCGGTTGCCCCGACCAGCGCGACCGTCTGGCCCGGCGGGATGTGCAGATTGATGTCCTGCAGCGCCAGCACCTCGCCGGGTCCTTCGCCGCCGCTGCCGTGGCGCCGGTAGGCAAACGACACGTCCTCGAAATCGACCTCGCCGCGGATGCGCGGAAGCTCGACCGCGTCGGCCCGGTCGGTCAAGTCGGGTTGCACGTCGAGCAATTGGAAGATCTTCTCGAGTGCCGCCATCCCGGACTGGTAGGTGGCGTAGAGCTGCGATAGCTGCTGGATCGGTTCGAACAGGAACGAGAGCGTCAGCACGAACGCCACGACGGTGCCAGTGGTTATGTGTCCTTCGATCGCCTGATAGCCGCCGTAGAGCACGATCACCGCCATCGCCACGCCGGAGAGCATTTCCACCGCCGGAAAGTAGCTGGCGTTGAGCTTGACCGTGCGCATGTTGGCCTCGCGGTTCTCCTCGTTGAGCGCGGCGAACTGTTCTTCGTGGTGGGTCTCGCGGGCGAACGTTCGCACTACCCTGATCCCTGAGAGAGTCTCCTGCAGGTAGGCGGTAATCGAGCCGATCGTCTCACGCGTGCGTCTGAAGGCGCCGGCGGAGGCGATCCGAAACCAGATGCTGCCGGCGCCGACAAAGGGGATGACGCAGAAGGTAAGCAGCGCCAGTTTCACGTCCAGATAGAGCAGCACCCCGATCGCCCCGATCAGCGTCAAGCCCGATTGAAACAGCGTCACGACCGAGTCGGTCACAAGGCTGTCGAGCGCCTCGACGTCGTTTGTGATGCGCGAGATCAACACCCCAGCCGGGCGGCTCTCATAGAAGCCGATCGGCAGGCTCTGCAGGTGCGTGAAGATGCGCACTCTCAAATCGGCCAATGCCTTCTGACCGACCCAGCCGACCAGATAGGTCTGAACGTAGGTGGTCAGCCACACCAGCAGTGCCGCGGCGATGAACAGCACCACCACGAGCACCAGCCGCGCGCTGTCGTGCTTATTGATCCCCTGGTCGATCGCCTGCTTGGCAAGTAGCGGCGGCGCCAGCGAGGCAAGCGTGCCCGCAAGCAGCGCCACCACCGTGATAGCGGCACGCACGCGATAGGGGCCGACCAGTGCGATCAGCCCGCGCAGATTTCGCCCGCGCGTGCCTTTGGCCGCACGCTCCCCCGTCCACTGCGACCCCATGGGACCGCGTCCGGCGCCGAAGCCTCTGCCTCCGTGGGCGCTCATAGGCTGCTGACCTCGCGCTCGCAGGTCTCCTTGGTCATGAACACGCTCTCGGGCAGGCCCTTCTCGACGATTTCGCGGTAGAGCGGGGAGAGATCGAGCAGTTCATGGTGGCTGCCGTAGGCGACCAGTTTGCCGTGGTCGATCACGGCGATCTCATCGGCCAGGGCGATCGTGGAAAGGCGGTGGGCGATCACGAATGTCGTGCGTCCGGCCATCGCCTCGGCCAGCGCCAGCTTGATCGACTGCTCGGTGGAGGCGTCCACCGAGGAGGTGGCGTCGTCGAGGATCAGCACGCGCGGGTTGGCAAGCAACGCCCGTGCGATCGCCAGGCGCTGGCGTTGACCGCCGGAGAGGGTCAATCCGCGCTCGCCCACACGCGTGTCATACCCCTGCGGCAGCCGCTGGACGAACTCGTGCGCCTGCGCGCGAACGGCGGCGGTTTCGACTTCCTCGCGGCTGGCCTCCGGCCGGGCGTAGGCGATGTTCTCCGCCACGCTCGCCGAGAACAGGAACGGGTCGTCACTGACGACGGCGATTGCCTGGCGCAGCGAGCGCAGGCTGACCTCGCGCACGTCGACACCGTCGAGTAGCACCTTGCCCGAGCTGACGTCGTAGAGCCGTGAGATCAGCGAGACGAGGCTGGTCTTGCCCGAGCCGGTGGCGCCGACTAGCGCGACGGTGTGGCCGGCGGGGACGTCGAGGTCGATGGCGCTGAGCACCGCCCGTCCCTGTGCGTGCTCGATGTGGCCATTGCTGGCCGCCAGCTCCGTTTGCCCGTCGGCGGCCAGCGTCGGCGCCACCATCTCCTGGTCGCTGTCATAGCGAAGGGTCGCCCCCAGCAGTTGCACATGCCCATTGCCCGCTGGCAGCTCGGGGGCACCGGGCGCCTCGTTCATGCGTGGCTCGCGGTCGAGCAACTGGAAGATGCGCGCACCCGAAGCGGTAGCGCGCTGGGCCAGGTTGAGCGTCATGCCCAGCGAGCGCATCGGGCCGACGAGCATGTTCAAATAGAAGTAGAAAGCGCTGAACTGGCCGAGTGTGAGGCTGGCGTGAATCACGCGCTCGCCGCCGATCAGCAGCACCGCCGTCAGGCCCAGCTGCGGCAGGAAGCCGATGATCGGGTTGTAGCGCGCCTCCTGGCGGGTCGCCACCATCGACTGCTCGAACACGCGCGTGGTGCTCTCGCTGAAGCGCTGAAGCTGCCGGGGCTCTCGCGCGAAGGACTTGACGACGCGTACGCCGGAGATGTTCTCCTCAGCGTTGGCGGTCAGTTCGCCGATTCGCTGCTGTACCTCCTGGATGGCGGGGCGCGCCTTGCGGCCATAGCGATAAGAGATCACCACCACGAACGGCACTGGGATCAGTGCGATCAAGCCGAGCGAGGGATTGATGATCATCATCGCCACGCCCGCCAGCAGGATCGTCAGCGCGAACTGCAAGATGAATACGAGCCCATAGCCAAGGAAAAAGCGCACCGCTGCCAGGTCCACGGTGGCGCGCGACATCAGCTGGCCCGTCTGCTGGCGGTCGAAGAAGCCGAGCTCCAGGCGCTGCATGTGGCGGTAGAGGCGGTCGCGCAGGTCGTACTCGATGCCGAGCGAGACGCGCCCGGCGATCATCCGCCGCCAGTAGGTCAGCCCCCAGCGCACAAGCGCGGCGCCGAGGATCGCGGCGGCGATCAGCGCCAGCTTTTCGCGGTCTTCGTTGCGCAGCGCGGTCTGATGGTGCGCCGCATGGCTTGCGCCTTTGTTGATCGCTTCCACCGCCGCGCCGGTCAGACCCGGCAGCAGCACCGTCATCACCATCGCGGCGCTTGCCAGGATCCACGAGATCGCCAAGCCGCGCTTGTAGGGGCGCAGGAATCCGAGCAGTCGGTAGAAGGTGGTCATAGTTGCTTAGTCAACGATTATTGCAACTACGCTCTTGGCGTGCCGTCACAGCCGTCCGAGCCCGCCGCTTCGCGGCGCCCGCCCGCGCCGGGCGCCGGGTTGTGCGAGAGCTGTCGCCACCGCCGGCTCGTGCCCAACACGCGCGGGTCGGTCTTCTCGCTGTGCGAGCGCTCGCGAACAGATCCCGACTATCCCCGCTACCCGCGGCTACCGGTGCTCGCCTGCCCCGGCTACGAGCGGCTCGCGCCCTGACCCGCTCGACCGACCTGCCTGGTCGGCCTGCTCGGGCGTGACCGCCGCGGCGGTGCCCTCTGGGGCATGAGAGGCGACGAAGTCTCGCGAGCGCACCAGCGCAAATGCGCCCAGCGCCCCGACGAGCGCGACGGCGGAGCCGATCTGAAGGATGCTCGTGAACGCGTCCACGAACTGGGCATGGGTGGCGTGCTGCACCGCGGCTTCCCCCGCGGCCCCGCCTCCGCCGCCGAGTTCTGCCTGGAAGATGGCGCCGAGCGCGGCGATGCCGGTGGCGATCCCCACTTGGCGGAAGGTGGAGTTGGCGCCGGAGGCCATGCCGCTGCGCGCCGGCGGCACGACGCCGACGGCGGCGGAGGCGAGCGGCGGGTTGATCATGCCGACGCCGATGCCCTGCAGCACGAAGCCGGGGATCAGCGCCGTCCAACCGGACGTCGGGGTGATCAGCGTCATCGCCAGCAGGCCACCGGAGACGAACAGCAATCCCACCCCGAGCAGCAGGCGGATCGGCACGCGCACACTCAGCTTGCCCGATATCGGCGCGACGAAGAACATCAACAGCGTCGTCGGCAGGAAGCGCAGGCCCGCCTGCAGCGGGCTGTAGTGCAGCACGTCCTGGATGTAGAGCGTCAGGTAGAGGAACATCGCGAACGCCGAGCTGGACAGCGTGAAGGCGACCAGGTTGGCGCCGACGAACGCCGGGACTTTGAACAGCGACAGGTCGAGCATCGGGCGCTCCTGCATTCGCTCGGCCACGACGAACAGCACGAGCAGCGCGACAGAGCCGGTGAGCATCGCCACGATCTCGGTCGAGCCCCAGCCGAGGCCGTTGCCGCGCACGAGCGCGAACACGAGCAGGAACAGCGCGCCCGAGAAGGTCACGAGCCCTGCCCAATCCACGCCGGTGGCGTTCGGGTCGCGCGACTCCTGCACCTTGGCGAGCGTCAGCCCCACCGCCACGATGCCGATCGGCACGTTGACGAAGAAGATCCACTCCCAACCGATGGCGGAGGTGAGCACGCCGCCGATCAGCGGCCCTGCCGCCACCGCAGCGCCGGTGACCGCGCCGAAGACCCCGAACGCGGTGCCGCGCTCGCGGCCCTGGAATGCCTGCGCGATCAGGGCCAGTGAGGTCGCGAACATCAGCGCGCCGCCGACCCCCTGCACGCCGCGGGCGAGGTTGAGCATTAGCGGCGTGGTCGACAGGCCGCAGACGGCCGAGGAGGCCGTGAACACGACCAGGCCGGTCGTAAATAGCAGCCGGCGCCCGAACAGGTCGGCCAGGGCGCCGCCGGTCAACAGGAACGCCGCCAGCGTCAGCGAGTAGGCGTCGACCACCCACTGCAGGTCCTGGAAGTTGGAGTGCAGCGCGTGCTGGATCGAGGGCAACGCGACGTTGACGACCGTGATGTCCAGCAGCAGCATGAAGATCGCGACGCTGACGGCGATCAGTGTCCACCACTTGCGGTCCATCACCTGACCCTAGCGACCATCGCCGCCGTCTCCGGAAGCGTTGTCGTAAATCCGCGCAAGGCTCGTCCCGGCAGCCGGCACACCGCTTCAGGCAGACACCGGTATCTCGTCCAGCTCGCGCAAACGCTCGCGCACGCGGCCACGCGTGCTGAGCAGCTCCCCACGCAGCTTCGCAAGCTCGGCGGCGCGATGCTCCACCAGCTCCAGCTGGCGCTCGATGTGGCCTTGCGCCTCCAGCAGCAGTTCGCGACGGCGCTCGGGCGCGACGTCCTCGCGTTGAAGCTCGGCGCGCACTGCCGCGCGCGCCTCCTCGGCGGCCAGCAGAGCCTTCAGCTCCTGCAGCGTCACACCCAACAACTCCTTCAGGCGGATCACCTCGCGCAGGCGCTCGACCTCGTCTTCGCTGTAGAGCCGATGGCCGCCGGACGGGCGCTCAGGGGCCTGCGGCAGCAGCCCGAGCTCCTCGTAGTAGCGGATCGTGCGCGGGGTCGTGCCGGCCAGCTTGGCGACATCGCCAATGCGCAAGCTCACGCCCTGGCTCCTTCTAGCGCCGCCTCAGCGGTGGCATGGGCCGGACGCAGCAGACACACGAACGCACCGATGATCGATGTCACCACCAACACCCACAAAGCCGTGTGCATGTTGGCGATGAAGGGGTCGAGCTTCTGAGCGGCCAGGCCGCTGGTGACGCCGGAGAAAACGGCGAACAGTGTCGACTTGGGGATCGAGGAGGTGACGATCGCAAGCACGAAGGCGATCGAGAGCACGGCCCCTGTGTTCTGCAGCAGCGTGCGTGCGCCGGCGGCGACACCGCGGCGGTTGGCCGGCACAACGCCCATGATCGCAGCGGTGTTAGGTGAGTTAAACATGCCTGAGCCGATCCCGACCAGCGCCAGCCAGATCATGCTCTGCCAGTACGGGGAATGCACGGCCAGCGTCGTCATCCCGGCCAGGCCGGCTGCGGTGACGAGCATCCCGATCGCGGCCAGCGCGCGCGAGCCGTGCCGGTCGGCGTAGATGCCGGCAAGGGGAGAGGCTACGAGCATGCCCAGCGCCAACGGCATCAGCTTGATGCCGGCTTCGATTGCGCTGTTGGACTGGGCGCCCTGGAAGTAGAAGACGAATAGGAACATCAGCGCAAAGCGCGCCAGCCCGTTGATGAAGGCGGCGCCAGTGGCTGCCGCGAACAGACGGTTGGAGAACATCGTCAGGTCGAGCATCGGGGCGGTGGCGCGACGCTCGATCGCCACCCACAACGGCAGCAGCACGACGGCCAGTGCCAGCGAGACGATCACCGTCGTGTCCTCCCAACCCGAAAGGCCCCCCTTCGACACGCCGAGCACGAGGCCGGTCAGGCCAATCACGAACGTGGCGGTGCCGAGCAGATCCAGGCCGCGCACCGAGTCGGGCTTTGCCAGCTCGTGCAGCACCAGCGCGCCCCACAGCGCGCCTGCCAGGGCCAGCGGCACGTTGAACCAGAACACCCAGTGCCAGGAGATCTCCACCAGCGCGCCGCCGAGCACCGGCCCGAGCACCAGGCCGACGGCGGCGATCATCGTGTTCGCGCCCATCGCCAGCCCGAGCTGCTCGCGCGGGAATGCGTCGGTGACTAGCGCCGCCGCGTTGGCGAACAGGAAGGCTGAGCCGATCCCCTGCAGCACGCGCCAGCAGATCAGCATTGTCGCGTCGGTCGAGAAGCCGGCCCCGAGCGATGCCAACGCGAACACGACGAAACCGCCGACATAGGCGCGCTTGCGCCCGAACAGGTCGCTCAAGCGTCCCGCCGTTAGCACCAGCACCGTGGCGGCGATCAGGTAGGCGAGGATCACCCACACCAGCGCCAGCAGGCTCGCGTGCAGCGAACGCTCGAGGTTGGGCAGCGCGATGATCAACGTCCCCGAGTTGGTGGCCGCTAGCAGCATGCCGAGACTCGTGCAGGACAGCGCCCACCACTTGTAATTGCGGTGGTCGGAGTGGACGCCGAGACGTCGCGTATGTGAATCTGACGTGAACGTAAGGATTAGGATAGCAGGAGCCTGACGGCTCCTGTGTTGGGCGTGCCTGCTGCTAGAAAAGAGGTGATGCTCACGAAACGCAAGCCGACGCAGGACGACGCAGCCCGCCCAGATGGGAAGACCGAGGATCAGTGGCGCTCCGAGCTGACGCCCGAGCAGTACGAGGTTCTGCGCCGCGCGGGGACCGAGGCACCCTTTACGGGGGAGTACGTCTACAACAAGGATTCCGGCTCCTACCGCTGCGCCGGCTGCGGCGCTGACCTGTTCGGCTCGGACACCAAGTTCGACTCGGGCACCGGCTGGCCGAGCTTCACCGAGCCGGCGATTGCCGAAGCGGTTGAGCTGCGGCCTGACAACTCACTGTTCATGCGCCGCACGGAGGTTCTCTGCCGCGCCTGCGGTGGGCACCTCGGCCATGTCTTCGACGACGGGCCGGGTCCTACTGGCCAGCGCTACTGCATCAACTCGGCTGCACTCGACTTCGCGCCCGAGCAAGACTCCAAATAGCCGGGCGTGCCGCCCGGCTAAGCTGACGCGGCAATGGTGATGCAGGAACAGTCCAAGCGGCTGGCGCAGCCGCTGCGATGGACAGGCGCCGGCCGTGTGGCGGTGATCGTCACAGTGCTCGTGCTCGCCATCGGAACCGTCGTGGCGGTGATCGCCTCGACCGGCAAAGAAACGCTTGCTCCCGGCTGTATCCAGGTGACCTTCGCCAGCACGCTCGGCGCGGCCGTCGTGCATCCCTGTGGCGCTCGTGCTCGCGAAGTCTGTGCCAAACCAGCGGATAATCCCGGACTGGCCGAACACGGCAAGCTGCGCGACGCCTGCCGGCGCGCGGGGCTGCCCTACGCCACCGGTTAGACAGATGTCGAAAGGGGGCGGCCGATGGTTGGCCACGGCTCCCTGGCGTCCCGCCGGCTCACAGGATTTGATGCAGCCGCAGGGTTGTTGCTTGCGTCCGCACCCGCGGTCGCGGGCGTAAAGGCAGAACTACAGACAGACAGGAATGGAGGCGCATGTCCATCTTGGCAACAGCTGAATGGCTCGCATACCCATCGTGGCTCAACCCGGGCGATAACGCCTGGCAGATGACGGCGGCGACGCTCGTCGGTCTGATGAGCGTCCCGGGACTTGCGGTGCTCTACGGCGGTGTGATGCAGAAGCGCTGGTCGGTAAACAGCATGATGCTCACGTTCGTCGCATTTGCGCTCGTGCTGGTCGCATGGTGTCTGTGGGCGTTCAAGATGGGCTTCGGAACGCCGATCGGCAAAGGCACGGGTTTCTTCGACACGATGTGGGGCAAATCCGGAAGTGTCCTCGGCGCGGCCGCCGAGGAGGGTGAAGCTCTGATCCCATCGATAAAAACGGGGCCGCCGTTCCATTTCCCGACCGCGACGCTGGTCTATTTCCAGTTCGTGTTCGCGGCAATCACGCCGATTCTGATGCTGGGATCGGTGCTCGGGCGCGTCAGCTTCAAGGCGTGGATCCCGTTCGTGCTGCTCTGGATCACGTTCGTGTACACGGTCAACGCCTTCCTGATCTGGGGCGGCGGTTACTTCGCAGCACACGGAGCGCTGGACTATTCTGGCGGTTATGTGATCCACCTAGCGGCAGGTATCTCCGGTTTCGTCGCGGCGGCCGTGATCGGTCCACGATTGCAACGAGACCGTGAGGTCGATGCACCGAACAACCTGTTGATGGTGGCCTGCGGAGCCGGTCTGCTGTGGCTCGGCTGGAACGGCTTCAATGGTGGTGACTCCTACTACGCCGGCGCCAACGCCTCGGCGGCGGTCCTGAACACGAACCTGTGCACGGCCGTGGCGATGCTGGTGTGGATCGCCTGGGATTACATCTTCCGTGACAAGCCATCGCTGATCGGCTCGGTCAACGGAATGATCACCGGCCTGGTGGCGATCACCCCGTCAGCCGGTTTCATCAACGGCTACGGCGCGATCATCGTCGGGGTCGTTGCCTCCACGATCGTGTGGATGGCGATCCGGTTCCTCTCTCGAGCGCCGGTCTTCCGACACGTGGATGACACGCTCGGCGTGATCTACACGCACGGAATCGCCGGGTTGATCGGCGGCCTGATGGTGGGGCTGCTCGCCAACCCAAGCGTCGTCGAGTACATCGGCTCCGGCGGGGCTGAAAACCTGCCGGGCTTCAAGGGACTGTTGCTTGGAGGCGGCGGCAAACTGCTGCGCTGGCAAGCCGAGACGGCTCTGTGGGTGATCGTGTTCAGCGGCGTGGCGACGTTCATCCTGCTGAAGCTGATCGGCATCGTGATGCCGTTGCGACTCTCCGACGAGGAGCTCGAGGTCGGCGATCACGCCATCCACGGCAACGAGGTCTACCCCTCCGACGTGCCCACCCTTGGTGGACCGCACGCCGCGGGGTGGCAGGCTCCGGCGCCGGCGGGTAGCTCGGTTTAGAGGCTCACAGGCGCGGGCTGGCGAGTCCTACGGGACACGCCACGCCCGTGCCGCCGAGTCCGCAGTAGCCGCCCGGGTTGGACGCCGCGGATTTCGAGGCAGCAAGCATCGTGTGTGCTCGCAGGATCGATCGATCTTGGCGCGAGCGCATGATCGCCTCGACTGAGAGCCAAGGAAAGACCTGCACGCCGCCTTCTCGATCATGCCGCAAGGCGAAGTGGTCGAAATGATCGGCCAAGGCTTCGCGCAGCGCCTTCACGTCGTCACCTGCGCCTCGCACAGACGTGCTCAGGCTTTCCCACAGGCGCGCGAGGACCATCTCCTCGGACTCTTCGCTCTCTGGCTGCTCAGCAGCCGTCAGTGCGTCCGTGGCCGCCTGTAGGCGCACCTTCGCCTGCTCTGCGGCGTGCCGGCGTCTCGACATGGCTCTGCGGGCCAAATCGACCTCTGCGCCGAGGCAACCTTGCGCAGAATCGGCGTCGGGATCGTGGCAACGATCGCTCTCGTGGCCTCAACGGCGGGCTCGGCAGCGGCGGCGGAAGATGCACTCATCGCATACGGGCCAAGCACCGTCCATGTTCCCTTCTCGCGCGCCTACGTCTTCGCCGTATCGTGCGCCGCACTCCCTTGCACGATTGAGCTGACCGAGCACGCCACCGCCAAAGGGCAGCACGTCGCCGGCCTGGACAAGACCAATGGAACGCCGATCACGATGACTCAGCAGCCATCCGCCGGTCCCGAACCACATTGCGGCGAAGAAGAAGAAGCCGA
>DASTPN010000144.1:0-7713 GCA_035719985.1 Solirubrobacteraceae bacterium
GTGACCGAAGCCTGAGCGGCGAGGTGGTAGACGGCGGCTGGCTGAACCTCGTCAAAGACTTCCTGAAGCGCGGGGCGGTCGACGATGTCGACCGCGACCAGTTTCGCGCCGGCCGGAACCTTGGCCTCGCTGCCGGCGGAGAGGTCGTCGACCACCGTGACCGCGTGTCCTTGCGCCAAGAGGGCGTCGGCGACGTGTGAGCCGATGAAGCCGGCGCCGCCGGTGACGATTACAGGAGTTGGCATGACGCGGAAGCCTATCCGTGCGAGCGGCAGCGACGGCTGGAGGCGCGCTAGTTGCGCGCGAGCATGTAGCGGTCCATTGTCGCCATCACCCGAGCGGTGATCGCCTCGGCGCGTCCGGACACATCAGCGTCGATCTCACCGCTCTGCTGCAGCTCGTGCACGCGGAGCATCGCCGGCGCGATCACCTCCTCCTGCAGTTGCGAAGGATCGATGCCGTCCTCGATCGCTTGGGCGATCGCCTCCTCGGCCAGCTCGGCGTCGCCGAGGCGCATCGCGTCGGTGTAGATCTCGAGTGCTCCCGCCACCAGCGAGCTTGGGTTCGAGCGCTCGCGGGCGCGCGCGTCGGCGCCGGAGGTGTCGAGCACCTCCATAAAGGCTTCCAGCAGCACCGGGTCGAAGTGCTTGCCGGCTTCGGCGAGCATCATCTCGCGCGCCTGCTCGACGGTGAAGGCGTCGCGGTAGACGCGATGGCTCGTCAGCGCGTCGAAGACGTCGGCGATCGCGACGATCCTCCCCTCGATCGGGATGTTCTCCGCCTGCAGCCCGCGCGGGTAGCCGCCGCCGTCCCAGCGCTCGTGATGAGAGAGAGCGATCGCGGCGCCCATGTCGAGGATCGAGGAGGAAGAGCCGCGCAGCAGACGGTGGCCCTCCTCGGCGTGGGTCTCTACGATCGTCCGCTCCTCAGGCGTGAGCGAGCCGGGCTTGAGCAGGATCGCGTCGGGGATCGCGACCTTGCCGACGTCGTGCAGCGGGGCCGCATGCGACATGCGCCGGCAGAACTCCGGCGGCATCCCGATCGCGCGCGAGAGCAGCGTGGAGAAGCGGCCGATGCGTTCGATGTGAGCACCGGTGTCCTCATCTCTGAACTCAACCGCCATCGACAGCCGGCGCACCGTCTCGGCTTGAGCGATCTCGAGCTCTGATAGGGCACGGCGCAGATCCTCGCCACGCTCGCCTAGCTCGGTCTCCAGGGCAACGCGACGGTGCTCGCCCAACTGCCAGCCGGCAAGCAGCGCCAGCAGGGCCAACGCCAATGCGCCGAGCGCCGTGAAGATCGGGCCGTCGGCGATCAGCCCAGCGATGCCGACCGCCGCAACAGCCAATACGCCCAGGGCGCGCCAAGGCGTTTTGCGCGGCCCGCGCGGCTTGCGCTGATCCTCGAGCGCCGGCTGGATACCCCGCTGAGGGAGGGCATGCGTCAGCACCACCCCCCGTGGGGCGGTCGATTGCAAGCCAACATTTGTGACTTCACGCACGAAACTGCTCTCCGTTCTTCCGGTGCTCGTGTTTTCGGCCGAAAACGCGTCCCGCTTGAGCCACCTTTACCCACATACGCGAATCACCGCACATATTCGCGACTAGTACATGCGTCTGGAATCCGCCGACGCGGCTTTCCCGCTACAGCGCGACAGCTACGTACTTAGTCTCCAAGTACTCCTCAATCCCCTCAAAACCGCCCTCGCGCCCATAGCCGGACTGCTTGACTCCGCCGAACGGAGCCGCCGGGTTGGAGACGATGCCTTGATTTAGGCCAACCATGCCGACTTCCAGCGCCTCGCTGACGCGCAAGGCACGCTGCAGCTCGCGCGTATACAGATAGGCGACCAGACCGAACTCGGTTGCATTGGCGGCGGCGATCGCCTCACGCTCGTTGGAGAACATAGCCACCGGCGCGACCGGACCAAATATCTCCTCGCTCAGGACGCGAGCCGAGGACGGCACGTCGGCGATCACGGTCGGGGCGTAGAAATAGCCGGGCCCGTCGAGCGCCTCGCCACCCGTGAGCACACGGGCACCCTGCCCGACCGCGTCGCTGACCAGTTCACCCACGATCCCGCGCTGGCGCTCGTCGATCAACGGGCCGATATCGACTCCCTGCTCGCTGCCACGACCGAGCTTGAGCGCAGACATACGCTCGGCCAGCCGCCGCGCGAACTCGTCGGCCAGCGACTCGTGCACGTGGAAACGGTTGGCTGCCGTGCACGCCTCGCCGACGTTGCGCAGCTTCGCCGTCAAAGCCCCCTCCACCGCGGCGTCCAGATCGGCGTCCTCGAACACGAGGAACGGGGCGTTGCCGCCCAGCTCCATCGACACCCGCAGGATCTGCTGGGCCGATTGAGCGATCAGGGTGCGACCAACCTCGGTGGAGCCCGTGAACGACAGCTTGCGCGTGCGCGCGTCCTTCAGGAGCGGCTCGATCACCGCACCGGAGCGATGGGCCGTGATCACGTTCAGCACGCCGCCGGGCAGGCCGGCGTCCTGCAGCACCTTGGCAAGCGCCAGCATCGACAGTGGCGTCTGCTGGGCGGGCTTGACGACCATCGTGCAGCCGGCCGCTATCGCGGGCGCTATCTTGCGCGTGCCCATCGCCGTCGGGAAGTTCCACGGCGTCACGAACACGCACGGCCCGACCGGTTGGCGCATCGTCAAGATTCGGCCCGAGCCGGTGGTGTTGGTCATATAGCGCCCGTGGATGCGCACCGCCTCCTCGGAGAACCAGCGCAGGAACTCGGCGGCATAGGCGATCTCCGCGCGCGATTCGGCCACAGGCTTGCCCATCTCGAGCGTCATCAGCAGCGCCAGATCCTCGGCGCGTTCTGAGAGCAACTCGTAGGCGCCACGCAGGATCTCGCCACGATCGCGCGGGGCGCTCGCGCGCCAAGCCGCCTGGGCCTCATCGGCGGCCGCCAACGCCGCAAGCGCGTCCTCGGGGGTGGCGTCGGGAACCTCGGCGACGGTCTCGCCCGTCGATGGATCCTCCACGGCGAGCGTTCCGCCGCCGCTGGCCGCACGCCACTCGCCGCCGATGTAAAGGGCCAAGGGAGCGCGATCGAGCGCCGCTCGTTCACGCGCGCCCGGCTCGCCCGCGTCCTTAGGCGTGTCTGTGCCTGCCATCTGGAGCTCCTATCAGCTTGCGGGATTCATGCTTGGATCGAGACGATCCGATTCAGGGTAGGTGCAAACAGTCATCAAGCGAACCACCCTGATCGCAATGACGACTTTGCTGTGCGCCGCGGCGCCGGCCGGCGCCAGCACGCTAATAATCACCGGCGCGGGTGACGGCCATGGTGTCGGCATGAGCCAGGATGGAGCGCTCGGGTTCGCCCAGCACGGTTGGACCTATCAAGCGATCCTGGCTCACTACTACCGTGACACCGCGATCGGCACAGCACCGCCAAAGACCGTCGTGAAGGTGCTGGTGGGCAATACCGTCAAGCGCGTGCCGCTGGAGTCCTACGTGCGCGGCGTCGTCTCCGCCGAGGTGTCTGCCTCCTGGCCGATGACGGCACTCGAGGCCCAGGCCATCGCCAGCCGCACCTACGCGCTGACCGCGCACGCCGGTGGCAGCCGCTTCGACGTCTATTCAGACACGCGCTCGCAGATGTACTTGGGCAAAGCGGCGGAAACGCCGAGCACCAACGCAGCCGTCGCGGCGACCGCTGGCCAGATCGTCACTTACGCCGGCAAGCCGGCAATCACCTATTTCTACGCCGACTCCGGCGGCCACACCGAGAGCGTGCAATACGGCTTCCCCGGGTCGACTCCCGAGCCGTGGCTGGTCGGGGTCGCCGATCCCTATGACACCAAACAGCGTTGGACGATCCGCCTCAGCTTTGCGGCTGCCGCGCAGCGCCTAAGTGGCCTGGTCAAGGGCTCGCTGCGCGGCGTCGAAGTGACCCGCCGCGGCAGCTCGCCACGAATCGTCTCGGCCTACGTGCTCGGATCCAAGGGCCGCACGCCCGTCAGCGGCGGTGAACTGGCCGGACGCCTTGGCCTGAACTCCACCTGGGCCTACTTCAGCGTGAAGGGCGTTCACGTGGCAACCCCGCCGCCGACACCGAACGAAAAAGGCACGGGAGGCGTGGAAGCCCAATAGTGTGACGGCGATGCCCGCCCCATTGCTGATCGCCGACGTTCCCTGGCTGCTGTATCGCTCCTATCACGGGTTGCCCAAATCGATCAAGGGGGCAGACGGGCGGCCGGTGAACGCGCTGCTCGGTACGGTGAACGCGCTGCTCGCCGCCGTCGAGGCGAAGGCGCCGCGCGCAGTGCTCGCTTGTTTCGGCGCCGAGGACGCCGTCTACCGTAAGCGGCTGTACCCGCCCTACCACGCGCACCGCGAGCCGATGCCGAGAGAGCTGGCACACCAGTGGGAGCGCGCGCCGGCGCTGTTGGCAAGCCTTGGCTGGACGATCGCCGACGCCGGAGAACTGGAGGCCGACGACGCGATGGGAGCACACGCGCGGCTGGAGTCAAGCGCGGGCGGGCGGGCTCTGCTGCTGACCGCCGATCGCGACCTCTACCAGGCTGTGAGCGAGAACGTGGCGGTTTTGGACATGGGCAAGGGTGGCGTGCTCGAGTTGGGAGTAGGTGATGTTCGCGAGCGCTACGGCATCGCGCCGGAACAGGTGCCCGATTTCATCGCCCTGCGCGGCGACCCCTCCGACGGTCTTCCCGGAGCGCCCGGGATCGGAGCCAAGACTGCCGCCGAGCTGTTGCGCGAGCACGGGACGCTGGAGGATCTGCTGGCCGTCGCGGCACGTCAATGCGAAGAGGCCGGCTTCGGCGACCTGCGCCGCCGCACCGCCGAGACCCTGCACGAGCACGACGAGTTGCTGCGCACGTTCAAGCAGGTGGCCACACTGGTGGCGATCGAGGTGCAGCGGCCGCGCGATTCGACGACCGACTTCGCCGCCGGCTCGCTCGCCGCCGCGGAGCTTGGGATGCGCCGTCTCGCCGAGCGGCTGGACGCGCTCGCTACGGCGTGAACTTGATCGTGATCACGTCACCGTCGCGCATCGAGTAGTCGCGACCCTCCAAACGCAGGGTGCCGCGATCGCGGGCGCCCGCGTAGCCGCCGGCGTCCACCAACTGCTGCCAGCCGACCACCTCGGCGCGCACGAAGCCCTTTTGGATGTCGGTGTGGATCTGGCCGGCGGCGTGCCAGGCCGTTAGGCCGTCGCGCAGATGCCAGGACTGGGCGGGCTTGGCCTCGCCAGCGGTGAAGAAAGCGATCAGGTGAAGTAGCGAGAAGGCGCCGTGGACGATTCGCTGTAGCGACGATTCGTTGACGCCGAGCTCGGCGCGCATCAGGGCAGCTTCTTCCTCCTCGAGCTCGGCCAGCTCTGACTCGATCCTCGAGGAGACAGCCACCACGCCCGCGCCCTCCGCCGCGGCGTGCTCCGCCACCGCAGGTGGGATCTCGTCCGCACCCTCGTCGACGTTGGCGACGAACAAGACCGGCTTGGCCGTCAACGCGCCAAGGTCACGCAACGCGTGCGGGGCTTCGTCAGGGACAGCCACGCCGCGGGCTGGACGACCGGCCTGCAACTGGTCGATCACCTCGCGCAACCATGCCTCCTCGGCGAGGGCGGCTTTGTCGCCTCCCTTAGCCTGCTTGGCGACACGATCGACCCGGCGCTCGGCCTGCTCGAGGTCGGCCAGCACCAACTCGGTCTCGATCGTCTCGATGTCCGCGATCGGGTCGACCCGCCCCTCGGGGTGGACGACGCCCTCATCGGTGTGAGCGCGCACGACGTGCACGATCGCGTCGGTCTCGCGGATGTTGGCCAGGAACTTGTTGCCGAGCCCTTCGCCTTTGTGGGCGCCCGCGACCAACCCGGCGATGTCGTGGAAGTCGATCGTGTCCCAGACAATTTCCGAGGCAGCGACAGTCTTTGCCACCTGCACCAGTCGCTCGTCGTGGACTGGCACGACCGCGACGTTGGGCTCGATCGTCGTGAACGGATAATTCGCGGCCTCGGCGCCGGCCTTGGTCAGCGCGTTGAACAGCGAGGACTTGCCCGCGTTGGGCATTCCGACGATGCCGATGCGCGTGCTCATGAAGCCGCCACCGCGACTACCGTGCCGAGCGCGGCACCGGCGAGGACGTCGGAGGGATAGTGCACACCAAGGTACAGGCGAGAGAAGGCCATCGCTTTCGCCAACGTGTACAGAGGAAACGCCGGCAAGCCGGCGCGGGTGTACGCCAGTGCCGCGGCAAAAGAGGTCGATGCGTGGGCACTCGGGAAGCTGTAATGCGTCGGCGTCTTGGTTAGAGCCGGCAGGTCAGCCAGCTGTGGTCGCGTTCGTCTGAGAACCAGCTTCAGCGCAGTATTCAGAGCGTATGTGCCTGAGACCAGGGCTGTGGCACGCCGCCAGCGCGCCCTCCCTTCCCCCTCATCGGCAAGCAACGACTGCGCCACTCCGATCGCGATCCAGACACCGGCGTGCTCACCCAACATTGAAAAGCGCTTGACTGCCAGATCGCGAGCAAGTGTGTGTCCGCGGGTGCGGGCCAACCGCAGCAGCCGCTCGTCGAGCGACATCGCTCAGACGCCGAAACCCACGCGCTGATCGCCTTCGTCCAGGCGGACGTAGACGATCTGACCGAGGTAGATCCGCACCGGCCCGTCCTCGCTTTCAAGCTCATGCCAACCACCGTCACCGAGCGCTCGGTAGAGCGTTTGAAGCTGCTCCTCGGTGACGCGCAGCGAAAGCACCTGCCCACCCTGGAAGCCAATACTCACGCGCCTGTGTTGTACCGCCATCAGTGTCCTCCCAGCCCGGCGGCGGGCTCGACGATCTCAGTCAGCACGCCGGCTGTTCCCTTCGGATGCAGGAAGGCCACGCGCGAGCCGCGGATGCCGACGCGCGCTTGCTCATCGATCAACGGCATGCCAGCCTGCTTGAGCGAGTCGAGGGTCGCGTCGATGTCGGACACCTGGTAGGCGACGTGGTGTAGCCCCGGCCCCTTCTTGGCAAGGAACTTGCCGACCGGCGTGTCCTGCCCCAGCGGCGCCAGCAGCTCAATATGGTTCTCGCCGACGTCGAGCAGCACTGCCTCGACCCCCTGCTCGGTGACGATCTCGCGGTGGGCGACGTCCATCGCAAACGAGTCGCGGTAGAGCACCAGCGAGTCCTCGATGTTCTCGACAGCGACGCCGATGTGATCGATGCGGTTGAACACGGCGCTCAGTCTATTGGCGCCGCCGCCGCGCTGCGCCTTGGCGCCGCTACTCCGCGGCCGGCGCCGGATCGAGCGCGACGGCAGCGGCGACGCGCAGACCGACCCCCGGCTTACGCTCGAGCCGCGGCACGCCGGCCATGATCCGCTCGATTGCCTCCCGATCGAGCGCCTCGTTCTCGAGTAGCTCAGCGGCCAGCGTGTCGAGCTGCAACCGGTGCGCTGTGATCAACCGCCGCGCGGCGCGGCGCGCCTCCTCGATCAGCTCGCGGCGCTCCTCGTCGCGCAGACGCAGCGTCGTCTCGGAGAGCTGCACGTTCCCATCTGGCGTGCGCCCGACGCCGGCAGAACCCATCGCGTAGTCGTGCACCATCGAGTGGGCGATGTCAGCGACGCGCTTGAGGTCGTCGGAGGCGCCGGTGGTAATCGCGCCAAAGACGATCTGCTCGGCAACGCGTCCGCCCAGCAGCACGGTCATGTAGTCGAGCAGCTCCTCGCGCG